>NZ_JBANDI010000012.1:0-110213 GCF_039123485.1 Flavobacterium sp. PL12 | reverse complement strand
TCTTTTGATGGATTTAAAACCCGAATTTTAGCAAAAATAACGTCTCTAACTATGATTCAATATATTAATAAGTTCATATTTAACAGACCAATAAACAATATTAAAATACAAATCAATTAATTACACCCAACGGGTTATAGTATAAGTATTCTTATTGGCTAATTATAGTAGATTTTGAAAGATTCAGACAAATATGAATTTTGAAATTTATGTTCATAAGTCATAAAAACTCCAAAACAGTAAAATACTTAGAATTATCTCTCAACTCCTAGCCCAGATGGTAGCGAAAAGCTTCGAGAAGCGGATTCCAATTTTTCTTGCCAGAAAAGAGCGACCAAAGCGAGCTCCTTTTATGGGTTTAGAAAAAATAGGAATCCGCTCGAGAACTTGAAGTGTACAGCTGGAATAGCTCCTTTAAAAATTAATCGTAGATAGAATTAAAAATCATCAATCAGCAAGGAATCAGACATTAAGAAATGTTTACAAAATAGATTTTTAGAAACCATAAATAATTGTATTTTTACGGTTCAAAATTTACAAAAATAAATGGGCAAAATCATTGCGATTGCTAATCAAAAGGGAGGCGTTGGAAAGACTACAACATCAGTTAATCTTGCCGCTTCATTAGGCGTTTTAGAAAAAAAAGTACTTCTTATTGATGCTGATCCACAGGCAAATGCCAGTTCTGGTTTGGGAATTGACGTAGAGTCTGTTGCCATTGGTACGTATCAAATTCTGGAACATAGTAACACTCCTAAAGAAGCTATACTCAAATGTTCCGCTATAAACGTTGATGTCATTCCTTCACATATCGATCTTGTTGCCATTGAAATAGAATTAGTCGATAAAGAAAATCGTGAATATATGCTTAAACAAGCATTAGAAAGCGTGAAAGATGACTATGATTTTATAATTATTGATTGTGCACCATCATTAGGATTATTAACATTGAATGCTCTTACGGCAGCCGATTCCGTTATTATTCCAATTCAATGTGAATATTTTGCCTTGGAAGGTTTAGGAAAGTTATTAAATACGATAAAAAGTATCCAAAAAATACACAATCCGGACTTAGATATTGAAGGATTACTCTTAACCATGTTTGACTCTAGATTACGTTTATCGAATCAAGTGGTTGAAGAGGTTCAAAAGCATTTTAATGACATGGTTTTTGACACTATTATTCAAAGAAATGTGAAATTAAGCGAAGCACCAAGTTTTGGCGAAAGCATTATCAATTATGATGCAACTAGCAAAGGCGCAACTAATTACCTGCATTTAGCTCAGGAAGTTATCAAGAAAAACAGCAAATAGTTTTATGGCAAAAGCAATAAAAAAACAAGCCTTGGGAAGAGGTTTATCGGCATTACTAAAAGATCCTGAAAACGATATCAAATCTGTAGATGATAAAAATGCAGATAAAGTTGTAGGTAATATTATTGAGCTTGAAATTGAAGCTATTGAAATAAATCCTTTTCAACCTAGAAGTAATTTCAACGAGGAATCATTGAGAGAACTAGCTACTTCGATCAAGGAATTAGGTGTTATCCAACCTATTACAGTTAGAAAATTAGATTTTAATAAATATCAATTAATCTCTGGTGAAAGACGTCTTCGTGCTTCAACTTTAGTTGGATTAAAAACCGTTCCCGCATACATCAGAATTGCTAATGACAATGAGTCGCTCGTAATGGCACTTGTTGAAAACATTCAGCGTCATGATTTAGATCCTATCGAGATTGCACTTTCATACCAGCGATTGATTGACGAAATTCAATTGACACAGGAGCAAATGAGTGAGCGTGTTGGTAAAAAACGATCTACAATTGCAAATTATTTACGTCTTTTAAAATTAGATCCTATTATTCAGACAGGGATTCGTGATGGTTTTATAAGTATGGGTCACGGTCGTGCAATTATAAACATTGAAGACCAAGACATACAAACGGATATCTATCAAAAAATTGTTAGTCAAAATCTTTCGGTTCGCGACACAGAAGCACTTGTTAAAAATTACCAAGAAAGCTTAAAACCAAAGCCAGTAGGTAAAACAAAAGCTGCTTCGTTTGAAATAGGCGAATCTCAAAAAAGTAAGTTTACAAATTACTTTGGCACAAAAGTGGATGTAAAAGTCGCTGGAAATGGCAAAGGAAAAATTACAATTCCATTCCATTCTGAAGAAGACTTTAACAGAATCATTAAATTAATTAACGAGTAGTGAATAAGATTATATTTATAGTTCTATTCTATCTAACAACTGGAACCGCAAGCGTTTTTGCTCAAGTGAAGACCGAGGGAGTTCTAGTTGGTAAAGACGCGTTAAAGTCTAAAGATATTGATCCATTGACTCCTGCCAAAGCTGCGTTTTTTTCAGCGGTTTTACCTGGTCTTGGACAAGCATATAACAAGAAATATTGGAAAATACCTTTAGTTTACGGGGCTTTAGGAACAAGTATCTATTTTTATGTGGATAATAATAAAAAATACCATCAGTATAGAGATGCTTACAAGAGTAGACTTGAGGGTTATGTGACGGATGACTTGGCTTTTCTTGACAACAATAGATTAATCGCTGGGCAAAAGTTCTATCAAAGGAATCGTGATTTATCAGCCTTAGTTACAATTGCTTTTTATGCTCTGAACATTATTGACGCAAACGTAGACGCGGCTTTAATCCAATTTAATGTTGATGAGAATTTATCAGTAAGACCAGTACTTTATCCTAACGATGTAACATTCAAAACAAATGTGGGACTAACACTTAACTATAGCTTTTAGTTTAGTGCTTATAAAGATGGATTAGTAATAGAAATTATGTCCGTTATTACATTTCTGAATAAAATTAGAAAGTTATAATTTTTAATGAAAATTGTTTTAGTTTTAATTACAGCAGTAAATTATTCTGATTACTGAAGCTTGAAAAACTTTAGAATGAATAATTTTTGTTCGAATATTATACTGGAATCTTTAAAGCGTTTTTACTTTGAGTCATATCAAATTACACAAAAATTAAAAAAAATAAAAGAATGAAAATTGCGCTTTTAGGATACGGAAAAATGGGACAAGTGATTGAAAGAATTGCGATTGAAAGAGGTCATGAAATCGTTTTAAAAAAAGACGAAAACAATACGTTCGATGGCCTATCAAATGCTGACGTCGCTATCGATTTTAGTGTTCCATCTGCGGCAGTTTCAAACATTTCAAGCTGTTTTCATGCTAATGTGCCCGTAATTTCAGGTACAACAGGATGGTTAGAAAATTATGAAGAAATGGTTCAATTGTGTAGCGAAAAAAAAGGGGCATTTATTTCTAGTTCTAATTTTAGCTTAGGAGTAAATATATTTTTTGAAATCAACGAGTATTTAGCAAAAATCATGTCTAAATTTGATTCCTACTCCGTTGGAATGGAAGAAATTCATCACACTCAAAAACTCGACGCACCAAGCGGAACTGCGATTTCACTTGCAAAAGGTATTATTGAAAATAGCTTATACAACAAATGGACATTGGAAAACGCAACTGCAAATGAGATACATATCGAAACCAAAAGAATAGGTACTGTACCAGGTACGCACAGCGTAACTTACAATTCAGCTGTTGATGCAATAGAAATTAGGCATACCGCACACAATCGTGAGGGTTTTGCTCTTGGTGCTGTAATTGCTGCTGAATGGATTGTGGGGAAAGAAGGTGTTTTTACAATGAAAGACGTACTCGAACTTTAAAACGATTTAGAACAGAAATTAGAGTTTCTAAATCCAAGAATAAATTAATAAAAGAAAAGACTGCCAAAATAATAACATTGGCAAATATCAAAATCAAAATAGCATATTATGTCAGTATATCAGTGGTTTATATTTTTTCTACTTGTTCAAATCATACATTTTTTAGGAACATGGAAACTATATGAGAGTGCGGGAAGAAAACGTTGGGAAGCAGCTATACCTGTCTACAACGCAATTGTTTTAATGAAGATTATAAAACGACCTACTTGGTGGACTATTTTATTATTTCTTCCGATAATAAATTTAATTATTTTTCCAGTAGTTTGGGTTGAAACCTTACGCAGTTTTGGAAAAAGATCTGCGTTAGATACCTTCTTAGGAATCGCTACGCTAGGCTTTTACATTTATTATGTAAACTATACTCAAAAATTAGAATATGTAACTGATAGAAGTTTAACACCTCAAAGCAAAACAGCTGACACGATCAGTTCCCTATTGTTTGCAGTTATTGTTGCTACAATAGTACATACTTATTTAATTCAGCCGTACACTATACCAACCTCTTCACTTGAAAAATCATTACTTGTTGGTGACTTTTTATTTGTGAGTAAAATGAATTATGGCGCGCGTGTTCCTATGACAACTATTGCTTTGCCAATGGTCCACGACTCTATACCATTGACAAAATTAAAATCTTATTTGACCTATCCGCAACTTCCTTACATGAGATTGCCCGGAATTCAAAATATTGACCGCACTGATATTGTCGTTTTTAACTGGCCAGTTGACACCGTTTACAAATTTTTTGACACATCAAAAAGACGCGCTTACAAACCTGTAGATAAAAAGTCAAATTATGTTAAAAGATGTGTTGGAATCTCTGGTGACAGTCTATCAATCAAAGATGGAATTGTATATATAGATGGTAAAATATTGCAATTACCGGAGCGTGCAAAACCACAATTTTCATATAAAATTGCTTTTGACGGAAAAACTCCTGTGAATTTAGAATATTTGTTTAAAGATTTAGACATCACAGATCCGGCATTTTTTACTGATGACACTAAAAGAGACACGCTAATTTTAAGTGCGTTAACGGAAGCTGGAGCTTTAAAATTCCAAAACACACCTGGCATTACAGCCGTTGTAAGACAAATATCCAAAACTGCTGATAACGGCGTTTTTCCTCATATTAATAAGTGGAATAAAGATAATTATGGTCCAATATATGTCCCTGAGCAAGGAAAAACTGTAGCTTTAACAATGGAAACATTACCATTATACAAAGCGATAATAACTGATTACGAGAATAATGAATTGAAAGTAACTGGATCAGAAATTAGAATTAACGGTGAGGTAGTAAATAGTTATACTTTTGCTCAAAATTATTACTGGATGATGGGAGACAATCGTCACAACTCTGAGGACAGTCGTTATTGGGGATTCGTACCTGAAAATCATATTGTAGGTAAACCAGTTTTTATTTGGCTAAGTATTGATCCAAATGGTAAAGGAATAAATAAAATACGTTGGGACAGAGTGTTCACTACGGTGAGCGGCGAAGGTCAACCACAATCTTATTTTAAACTATTTCTTCTTGCATTAGTAGTTTTCTTCGTTGGAGAATACTTTTGGAAAAAACGAAAAGAGTCTAAAGTTTAATTACTAGAATTTAAAGTTTGAGGTTGTAACTCAAATTATGTCTTCGAACTTTAAAATTTAAAATTTAATAAAAAGATGAATACGCTATTACACCCTACCTATTTCCCATCAATAAGTCATTTTGTGGCTATAGCGCAATCTGAAAATGTAACTTTTGAAGTAGAGGATAATTTCCAAAAACAAACTAATCGCAACCGCACCTACATTTACAGTCCTAATGGAATTCAGCTATTAAATATTCCCATAAAACATTCGAAAGAAAACAGACAAAAAACTAAGGATATTAAAATTGAGCCGGAATTTGATTGGCAAAAACAGCATTTTAAATCTTTAGAAACCGCATATAGAAGTTCGCCGTTTTTCGAATTTTTTGAAGATGACCTTCGTCCCATTTTTGATCGAAAGTATATATTCCTACTTGACCTCAATTTTGAGGTACTTGAAATTGTGCTAAAATGCATGCGAATGAAAGTAGACTTTGACAAAACTCTCGAATACTTTCATGAAATCGGGGATAATTCTGTTATTGATTTACGACATTTAGTAGAAGGAAAAAAAGACAATTCCACATTTCAAAATTACACTCAAGTATTTGATGATAAATATGGTTTTATAAATAATCTGAGTGTTTTAGATTTGCTTTTTAATGAAGGTAAATACGCGATGGACTATTTAAAAGAGCAAACCTTAATTATAAAATAGGCAAATTTTATTTAGGCGTGACCCTAAATATTGCTTCGTCATTCCTCCTCACAAATTTGGGTCGGGCTTTTTGTTCCCGCTTTTTTATTAAAGTGATAAACATCACTCCAATAAAAAGAGCTTCACTTCAAACCCTCACGCAAAAACGTATTGAAATTAACAACATATTTATTCGTACGATAACCGAGTCATTATAGGAAAATGATCTGAATTGACAAAATCAGGAAAGCTTTCAAAACTTTTAACTGTCATTTTATCATCAGCAAATATGTAGTCAATTCTCGCCGGATAATATCTAAATTTATAAGTTGCACCAAAGCCCGTTCCTGCTTCTTCGAATGCATCTTTCATCTTCCCTTTAATACTTCTGTAAACGTACGAGAAAGCACTATTATTCATGTCTCCACAAATAATAATGGGATACTTGCATTCGTTTTTATGCTCTCTAAAGATTTCTGCTTGTTGCTGCTGTTGTTTAAAAGCTTTGCTAATCCGTCTAAAAAGTTTCTGTGATTTTTGCTGATTAATAACATCTATATTTTCATCAATTTCATTGACGTCAGGAGAGATTTTGATTGATTGCAAGTGCATATTATAAACACGGATAATATCCTTTCCTTTTTTGATATCTGCAAAAACGACATTATTATTAGAGTTTGGAAAAACAATATTTCCTTGATCAATTATAGGGAATTTGGAAAATATGGCTTGTCCCGTTTTTATCTGATTTCCGGTCGTAAAAATATAACGATGTGGATAAACTTTTAAATCAATCTTAGCGGAAGCAGCATATTCCTGAATGCACAAAATATCAGGGTTTTTATCATTTATAAAACCCAAAATATCAGCTGGGACGTCATCTCTATCTATCCATTTAAAAACATTCAACAAGCGAACGTTATAACTCATTACTGTAAAATCTTTCTCTTCGACAGAAAATGGAGGAGTAGAAAATTTATAAAACTTATTAATAAAAGTTATTCCAAGCAGTAAAACTAAGCCTGATACAATCAATTGTTTTTTAAATTGAAATGCCCAATAAATAAAAAACATAGCGTTTAAAACGAAAAATAGCGGCATAAACAATGTCAAAACTGATAACAGAGGAAAAGATTTTGGCGCTAAGAATGGTAGAACATAAGCAATGAAAGTCACAAGAGTAAGGACAATATTGAAAAAAAACATTCCTTTATTAAACCATGACAAATTTTTCATTTCTTATATTTTTTTAATTTTAAGAATACATAAAACTAGCTATAAAAGTTTACAAGCGCAATTTCCAACAATTGTTTGGACTAGACGAGCTATTTACCAACTTTAAACAAGAATTCTTTTTCATCCTTAGTAAGACTGTCGTAACCAGACTGACTAATTTTATCCAAAATTTCATCAATTTGTTGTTGTGACTTATCTTTGGTGATTATTTTAGAAGTGGGCTTTTCAATTGGTTTGCTATAATTCTTATGTACTTTCTTAAAAGGAGTTCCCTCCTTCTTTCGAAATATATTTACGAAAAAATCTAAGACTGCAGTTACGATTTTACTTAAATCGGTTCCATTTTGTAGCAATTTTATGAAGATAAATCCAAAAAAAGCGCCTGCAAGATGCGATATATGTCCTCCCATATTTTCAGATCGCAATTGCATTAAATCAACAATTATAATGAAAGCAGTAACATGCCATAACTTCACATTGCCTATAATAAATAAACGAAGTTCCATTAAAGGATGATACGTAGCTGTTGCTACTAAAATTGCCATAATAGCTGCTGAAGCACCTACGATAGGTGCGCTAATATTTAAAACATAAAAAACTAAAACATAAACAATCCCTGCAAAAATAGCACTTAACAAATACAAACCTAGTAATTGCTTGCCCGTGAAATAAGTCATAAACAACCGACCTGCAAAATTCAAAACAATCAAATTGAAAAGAATATGCATAATTCCAGCATGAAAAAAAGCATAGGTAAAAAGCGACCATGGCTTCCAAACTAGATTTTCGGGATTTGAAGACAAACTCACAAATTGCATATAATCAATTTTCAATCCTACAAATGACAAAAGCGTAAAAACAAGCCAAGGAATTATAAATAACCCAGCGTTCCAGAAAATTAGTTTGATAACTATTCCTCCCGCTTTATACTGCAATTTTAAGTCGTCAATTATATTCATTACCTAATTAAATTTTAGAATTAATTCCAGCGATTTTGGTTGAACTGATTTTTCTTCCAGCACCACATTATAATAAATCCAAACAAGGCACCACCAACGTGAGCAAAATGGGCAATTCCTCCACCGCCAAAAATAGATTGACCAGAGATTCCTAAATATAAATCAACTAGAACTATTCCGGGAACAAAATATTTAGCTTTAATTGGCACAGGAATAAACATTAAAGCAAGTTCTGCGTTAGGAAACATGAAGGCAAAAGCAACTATAGTTCCATAAATAGCACCTGATGCTCCTACCGCTGTTCCTAAGTAAGCACTAGTGAAATTTTTAAACTCAGAAGTCGTTAAAACTTCTTGCCAACCTGTATTAATTTTACCTTCATTTAGAAGCTGTAAAATATCTTGTTTTTGAAATCCATTCGCTAAGAGAGTACTTAAACCATCTTGGAAAAAATAGTAATTCACGCCAGTGTGCATTAAAGCCGCACCGAGTCCGCAAGAAATGTAGAAAAATAGAAACTTTTTGCTTCCCCAAATGCTTTCTAACGCTGAACCAAAAGAATACAAGGCAAACATATTAAAGAAAATATGCATGTAACCACCATGCATAAACATATGCGAGATTATTTGCCACAATTCAAAACTAGGATTTTCAGGAAAATATAAAGCCAAATATTTATAGGCTACATCGCCTAAAGCTAAAGTGCCCACAAAAAACAATACGTTAATAATAATTAATTGCTTAACGGTTTCAGTTACGTTTCTCATATTATAAATTTTTTATCTAAATCTTCCACACGCATTGTGATGAAAGTGGGTTTTTGAAATGGGGAAACATTTGGATCTTTACAAGCAAAGAGACCATTTACTAAATTTTCCTGTTCTTTTTCTGTTAAGTGCGTTCCAGTTTTTACAGCTAAACTTTTAGCCATTGACTTGGCAATCGTATCATTTTGACTAAAACTACTTTCGGGGATTCCATCTTGTAAATCACTTAATAATTGCTCAAAAATAATGGAAACTTCACTCTCAGTGACATTAACTGGAATACCTGAAATTACAATATGATCTTTATTGTTCTCTTCAAAAACAAATCCAGTATTCATCAACGAAAGTTGTAATCCAGCGATTAACTCCATTTCACTTGTGGAGTAAAATAAATTTAATGGAAAAAGCAACTGCTGACTAGACGCTTGATGAACAGTCATATTGATAAGAAATTGCTCGTATAAAACACGCTGATGTGCACGCTGCTGGTCTACAATCACCATCCCTGACTTTATCGAAGATATTATATACTTTTTATGAATTTGATAAGTTTTATGAACAGACTGCTCAATCTCTTCATCATGAAATAAAGAAGATGTCATTTCTTCATTTTCAAAAGTTAGATGATCAACTTCATGAGGTTCTTGCTTAAGTCCAACATATAAACTCTCCCAGTTTGCTGTGGATTCTTGCTTTTTGTACGTTGAAAATTGCTTGCTAGGTTTTTCTTCAGAAAATGGATTAAAACTACCGTCTACTTGAATAGTTGGAGTAGCACCATCTAAATCCTTATAATGGTAAGGCGTGTCTAAATTTGAATCACGATCGAAGTCTAAAACAGGCGCAACATTAAATTGACCTAAACCATGCTTAATCGACGCTCTCAAAATAGCATATAAAGCTTGCTCATCATCAAACTTAATTTCTGTTTTAGTTGGATGAATATTAATATCAATTGTATGTGGAGGCAACGTTAAATTCAAAAAATAACTAGGCTGCGTACCATCTTTCAAAATTCCATCATATGCGGCCATAACTGCATGATGCAAATAACCACTTTTTATAAAGCGATCATTAACAAAGAAAAACTGTTCGCCTCTACTTTTTTTAGCAAATTCCGGCTTACTAACAAATCCTTCAATTGTAATGATATCGGTTTCCTCTTGAACAGGTATTAGTTTTTCATTAGTTTTACCTGAAAACACATTGACAATTCTCTGACGTAAGGTCGCAGGAGGCAAATTAAACATTTCGCTACCGTTATGATAGAACGTAAAATGTATTTTTGGGTGTGCCAATGCTACACGTTGAAATTCATCAACTACATGGCGGTACTCAACCGTATCCGACTTTAGAAAATTGCGACGTGCAGGTATATTAAAAAATAGATTTTTTACGGCAAAAGAAGTTCCTTTTGGCAAAACTGCTACTTCTTGTGAAATAAATTTACTTCCCTCCACAACAAGGTGGGTTCCTAACTCTTCTTGATCTTGCTTAGTTTTCATTTCCACATGCGCAATCGCAGCAATAGAAGCTAAAGCCTCTCCACGAAAACCCTTGGTATGTAATGAAAATAGATCCTCAGCTTGACGAATTTTAGAGGTAGCATGACGCTCAAAACATAAACGAGCATCAGTCACACTCATTCCTAAACCATTGTCGATAACTTGCACCAACGCCTTTCCAGCGTCTTTTATAATTAACTTGATGTCTGTCGCCCTAGCATCAACTGCATTTTCAAGAAGTTCTTTAACTACCGAGGCAGGTCTTTGAACTACCTCTCCAGCAGCAATTTGATTCGCAACATGATCAGGAAGTAACTGAATAATACTTGACATTAAAGAATTTAGATTTAAAGTTTTTGATTTTATTTTTTGAAATCAAGGAATGCAAATTTAATGAATTTCCTGCCGGAATAGTAGCTTGTTTAGTCATAAATAAAACAAAAAACCTATACTATTTAAAACAGTATAGGTTGAATATTTAAATACCTTTTTTACGATTTATTCTTTTAATTCTAAGGGTGCTGCTTCCTCAATTTGTAAAGCACCAGACGACAATAGATGCTGATTATCTATTTGATGTGTTAATGAAGCTTGTTGACGGATAAAAGCCATTTTAATAGCAGCTATTGCTGCCTCGGTGCCTTTGTTACCATGTACTCCACCACTTCTATCAATCGATTGTTGCATCGTATTATCTGTTAGGACACAAAAAATAACGGGAATATCTGTTTGAACATTCAAATCTTTAATTCCTTGTGTTACTCCTTCGCAAACGAAATCAAAATGCTTTGTTTGACCCTGAATTACACATCCTATTGCAATCACGGCATCAACGTTCTGAGTTTGTAACATTTTCTTCGAACCATAAATTAATTCGAAACTACCAGGAACATTCCATCGAATAATTTGGTGTGCTGGAACTTGGTTTTCTAAAAGTGCTTCGATTGCACCTTTACAAAGTCCTCCGGTTATATTTTCATTCCACTCCGCTACTACAATTCCAAATCGGAAATCTTTTGCGTTTGGGAGTGAGCTTTTATCGTACTCTGATAAATTTTTATTTACAGTAGCCATCTTGAGATTAGATTTTAGAATTTAAAAGTTAAAGATACAAGAGAAGGTTAGAAATTACAAGTTATTTAGAAAAAATCCAACTAACTAGTAACCTCTAACCTTCAATTTTAAAATGCTAACTTATATTTACTGTGCTGACCCAATTAAAACGTCAATCGTAGCCGCTTCAGGAGAACCATCGTAATTATCTTTGATATCTTGAAAATATTTTAATGCATCAGCTTTATTTCCTAAACCTAAAGCTACCTTACCCGCTTTCAATAAGAAACGTGGAGAAGTAAAATCATTTTTATTCATATTAGCCGCTTTAACGTAATTATCTAAAGCTTCTTTTGGTTGATTTTTTTCAGAATAAGCATCTCCAATAGCTCCTTTTGCCAAAGCTCCTAAAACAATATCATCAGAATTAAATTTGTTCAAATAGTCAATAGCTTCTGTATATTTTCCAGTATTTAAGTAAGCAATACCCGCATAATAATTAGCTAAATTTCCCGCATCAGTTCCAGAATATTCATCTGCGATTTTCAAAAATCCAAATTTACCTTCTGATCCATTTAATGACAATTTGTATAATGAATCACTAGCTACACCATCAGTTGCTTTTTGAAAATTTTGCTGTGCTAAAAACATTTCATTAGCAGCTTCATCTTGTTTAGGTGAAGCAATAAAACGTTGATATGCCAAATATCCAATAGTGAATATAGCTGCAGCTGCAACTAATCCAATAATGATTTTTTGGTTTTTAGCTACCCAGTTTTCAGTCAATGAAGCAGTTTCGTCTAATTTTGAGAAAACTTCAGCAGTTGTGCTATCTTTTTCATCAATTACAGTTGCGTTAACTGCATCATCCTTTACTTCTTTTTCTTTTGGTGCTTTATATCCTCGTTTATTGTACGTTGCCATTTTTTATAATTTAGTGAAGCGCAAAAATAAAATTTTTATTCATACCCACACAAGAAAAATGCTTTAATATTAAAAAAAAACGCCTTATGTGATTCTTTACCGCCATAGGCAAAATAATTACCAATGAAACGGAGACAAATGGGCGTTTTATCGATAATTTTCAATAATTTGCACCCTCTTTGAAAAATTCATTTAAAAACAGCAAAGTTCTTAATACCAGTAAGCCTTACCCATGTATTTAAAAAATATTTCACTCTTCAATTATAAAAATTTTTCCGAAGCAAATTTTGATTTTGATGCCAAAATAAATTGTTTCGTTGGTAAAAACGGCATTGGAAAGACAAATGTCCTCGACGCAATTTATCATTTGTCGTACGGGAAAAGCTATTTTAACCCGCTTGCCGTTCAAAACATTAAGCATGGAGAGGAATTTTTTGTGATTGATGCTGAATTTGAGAAAAATGAACGCAGCGAACAAATTGTTTGCAGTTTGAAAAAAGGACAAAAAAAAATCCTAAAGCGAAATGGTAAATCGTATGAAAAATTTTCAGATCATATTGGATTTATACCTTTAGTTATTATATCTCCAGCCGACAGAGATTTAATTGTCGAAGGAAGCGAAACGCGGAGGAAATTCATGGACAGTGTTATTTCGCAATTAGATTCGCATTATTTGCAGCAACTCATTCAATACCAAAAAGTAATAAGCCAGCGAAATGCTTTACTTAAATATTTTGCTTTAAATCATGTTTTTGAGAATGACACGCTATCGATATACAACGAGCAACTAAATGGTTTTGGAAACTATATTTTCGAAAAAAGGAAAGAATTTATTGAACAGTTTATTCCCATTTTCAATAAGCATCATCAAGCTATAACAGGTTCGCAAGAAACAGTGCAATTGGTTTACGAAAGTCACTTATTCGAAAAAGATTTACTGGCTCTTTTGCAAGAAAATATCAATAAAGATCGTGCGTTGCAATATACAAGTATTGGAATTCATAAAGACGATTTAGCATTTGAAATCGATAATCATCCTATTAAGAAATTTGGATCCCAAGGACAGCAAAAGACCTATTTAATTGCTTTAAAACTAGCTCAATTTGAATTTTTAAAGAAACAAAGTGGTGTAAAACCTATTCTACTATTTGACGATATTTTTGATAAGCTTGATGAAAGCCGTGTTGCCAAAATAATAGAAATGGTAAACAGCGACACTTTTGGCCAACTATTTATTTCAGATACTCACCCAGAACGAACAGAGACAATTCTCAAATTAACACAGCAGACATATAAAATTTTTAATTTGTAAGTCAAAAAAAGTGAACATTCAATGAAACTAACTGTCTTTTATTTTTTAGTACTCATATCTATAACTTTCTCTTGTAAAGAAAAAGCGCAAAGCTCTATTATTACGCTTGAGGCGAAAGAATTTCATGATAAGACTACAGCGATATCACAGCCTCAGATTATAGACATTCGATCACCGAATGAGTTCGTTATCGAAAATGTTAGCAACGCAGTTTATGTGCAGTGGAACGGTAAAAAATTTGCTCACAAATTACAAGAATTTGACAAACTTAAATCATTATTCATTTATGATAATGACGGAATTACAATCGAAGACGCAGCAAAAAATGCACATTCATTAGGCTTCAAAAACATCTATTTACTTAAAGGTGGTTTTAATTCTTGGAAGTCTTCAATTTATAATAAAACTACAGATAAGCGAATCGGAATGTCAAAGCAACAATTCAATTCCTTATTAAATGGCGATAAAAATATACTAATTAACTTTTCAGAGAAATCATGTGATCCTTGTGAGAAGATGACGCCATATCTAACTGAATTGCAAAAAGAGTTCAGTAAAAATCTTATTATTATTAATATAGATACAGAAGAAAATAAAACTTTAATTCAAGAAATGAACATTGAAATAGTTCCTTACTTCATCTTATATAAAACTAAAAATATAGTGTGGCAGCATGGCGGTCTTGTCACTAAAGAAGAATTGAAAAAGCAATTTCACTCCTTAATACAGTAGTAAAAAATAAGAGTAGTTTAGTACTTTGCTTTAAACTGCTTCCACTTCAGGAAAATAAAGAAATCACCCTTTTACAGTTAGCAACTTATAACTTTAATTTAGTATTCTTTAAGATTTTTAAACTTAAAAAATTAACTAATTTAGCCTAAACAATTTTAAAATAAAATATCGTGAAATTTAATCCAAAAATACTCGTAATTATATCGTTTTTTATCTTGTCATGTAATGGACAAACAACAAAAGAAACTCAAACGATCGATGTAAAATCTTTTGCTGAAAAAATGGAAGCAACTCCAGATGCACAAATTTTAGATGTGCGAACTCCAGAAGAATTTTCGACAGCACATATTGACAACGCTGTAAATGTGAACTGGCTTGGAGATAGTTTTGTTGCAGGAGCAGAAAAATTAGACAAAACAAAACCTGTTTTTGTTTATTGTAAAAGTGGTGGCAGAAGTAAAAGCGCTGCAAGCAAACTTGAAGAGTTAGGATTCACAAAAATCTACGAATTACAAGGTGGAATTCTAAAATGGGACGCAGCAGGAATGTCAAAACCAACTGGAAGAACTATTGGCCTTACAGTTGACGGGTATAATAAGTTAATAAATTCAGACAAAAAAATTCTTGTGAATTTTTACGCTGAATGGTGTGCTCCTTGTAAAAAAATGGCACCTTATATTGCGAAAATGCAAAAAGAGAATAATGACGAATTTGAATTAATTAGATTAGATGCCGATAAAAATAAAACATTAATGGATGCGATGAAAATCAGCGAACTTCCTACAATGTTTTTATATAATAAAGGTGAAAAAAAATGGCAACATTCTGGATATATTAGTGAAGAAGACTTAAGAAAACAAATACAGTAGCGCACTATGCTTTCAAAAGAAACACTACAATTTCTAGATGATTTAAAAGCGAATAACAATCGAGATTGGTTTTTAGAAAATAAAAAGCGCTACGAAGCTTTTAAAAAAGATTACTATCAATTAGCATCTGATTTATTAGATGCTCTGAAACCGCTTGACGCATCACTTGAAATGCAAGAAGTTAAAAACTGCACTTTTAGAATAAACCGTGACATTCGGTTTTCAAAAGATAAAACACCTTACAAATCACATTTGGGTTTTTGGTTTTCATCTGGAGCAAAAGGCCAAAATAGATCTGGATATTATATTCATTTAGAGAAAGATGCAAGTTTTATCGCTGGCGGTCTCTACTGTCCAGAATCTGAGGACTTAAAGAAAATGAGAAAAGAGATTGCTTATTTTTATGAAGACTTAGAAGAAATTCTTGAAGAGAAAAGTTTCAAAAAAGAATTTAAGAATTTCGATCGCAATGAAAAAAACACCTTGAAAAATCCACCAAGAGGTTACGAAAAAGAGCATCCCGCAATTGAGCTACTTAAATTAAAAAGTTTTGAGTCCTCTCAGGCAATTGATCTTTCTGCAGTTGCTAAAAAGGACTTTGTGGAGGTAATGAGTAAGAAATTAATAGCCTTGAAACCGTTAAACGATTTTATAAATCGTGCTTTAACGTCTGAATAATTATAATGAAAAAGAAAATACTTTTTCTTGGAGAGTCCTACAGAGCAGATGCAATTACTTGGATGAATGGACTTGAGGAATTTGGTGATTTCGAAATCATTACGTGGGAATTAAAAACGCCCAGCGACAATAGCAAAAATAGAATCAAACGCGTTTGGGAATTTTTATTTGCGATATCTAAAATTAAATCTCTAATTAAACTCGAAAAACCAAACATGGTCATTGCGGAGCGAACTACTAGTTATGGTTTTCTCGCAGCAATGAGCGGCATAAAACCAATAGCAATTGCACAGCAAGGCAGAACAGACTTGTGGCCAGAAAAATCTATTAGTTTACCACTAAAGAAAATAATTCAAAATTATGCTTTTACTAAAGCAGATTTAATTCATGCATGGGGTCCAGTGATGACAGAATCAATGATTGAGAATAAGGTAGATATGAGTAAAGTTCTAGTTTTGCCAAAAGGTATTGATTTAAATAAATTTGAAAATAAAAATACTGCTACACCAGAAAAAATTCATGCAATCGTAACGCGGTCTTTATTACCAGAATACCGTCATGTAACTATCCTAAAATCATTTGCGGTTTTGAATGAAAAAGGAATAGATTTTTCATTGACAATTGTTGGAGACGGAAGTCAACTAAATGCATTGAAGGATTTAGCAAAAGAACTTCAAATCGCTAATAAAGTAAAATTCACGGGTCGAATTTCTAATACCGAATTACCAAAGTTATTACAAGAATCTAACTTTTACATCAGTATGCCAATAACTGAAGGAGTATCTGCCTCACTGTTTGAAGCAATGGCTTGTGGTTGTTATCCAATCGTTAGTGACATTCCAGGAAATAGGAGTTGGATAAATCATCGTCAAAATGGTCAACTAGTAACTATAGATAATGACGAACAATTAGCCGAGGAGCTAATATGGTCTTTTAATAACCCTGAACACAGACAGGAAGCCGTACGGAAAAATCGAATATTTATAGAAGAGCATGTAAATTATAACACAAATATGAAAATCATTTCTGATAAGTATCACCAATTAATTAATGCTATTGATTAAAGCTCTTTAATCTAAAATTTGAATAAATGTTTACAACAGTTAAACTGTAGTTTTACTAAAAACCTATTCCACTAAATTTTAATTATTACTTTTGAAATTAGAATTTAATAAATCCACTTATTTTATGGAAATACAAGATCAATATTCTTTAAAAAAACACAATACTTTTGGTATTGAAGCAAAAGCAAAAAAGTTTATCGCAGTGCATTCCATCGATGAATTAACACAAGTTTTACATCAAAATAAAGTAGAGAAAATATTCGTTTTAGGTGGTGGAAGTAATATGCTTTTAACCAAAGATATTGATGCTTTAGTCATTCATATCGATTTAAAAGGAAAGAAAATTATAGATGAAAATGACGATTTTGTTTGGGTTGAAAGTCAAGCTGGTGAAAATTGGCATGAATTCGTACTTTGGACAATTAGTCAAAATTTCGGTGGCTTAGAGAACATGTCACTTATTCCCGGAAATGTAGGAACCACTCCGGTACAAAATATTGGTGCTTATGGCACTGAAATAAAAGATACCTTTATTTCTTGCAAAGCAGTAGACATAGAAAACCAACAACTTAAAGAATTCAGTAAAGCAGAATGTCATTTTGGATATCGAGAAAGTGTTTTTAAAAATGAGGAAAAAGATAAATTTATAATTACTTCTGTTGTTTTCAAACTCACTAAGAAAAACCACAAAATCAATATTTCTTATGGAGATATTGCTGGAGAATTAAACAAAAATAATATCGTTGAACCAACGCTAGAGGAGATAAGTAATGCTGTTATTGCTATACGTCAAAGTAAATTACCAGATCCAAAAGAATTAGGGAACAGCGGAAGTTTTTTTAAAAATCCAATTGTATTAAAATCTGAGTTTAATGCTATTCATAAAAGGTTCCCTGAAATGAAATACTACGACATCTCTGAAACCGAAGTAAAAGTACCCGCAGGTTGGTTGATTGAACAAGCTGGTTTCAAAGGAAAGAGATTTGGAGATGCTGGAATTCATAAAAAACAAGCGCTAGTTTTAGTTAATTATGGAAATGCAACCGGACAAGAAATTCTAAATATTTCCAAAGATATTCAAAATACAATCTTTGAAAAATTTGGAATTCGAATTGAAGCGGAAGTTAATGTGATTTAATGCAGTATTTTTTTATTTAACATGAGATTCCAAATTGTAAATAGTAATCCTTCAAATTAATATAAAACTCAACATGTACACGCCTGATATTTATAAAAACGAAAATCAAGAAGAAATAAAAAAATTTCTAAACGATCATGGTTTTGGTATTTTGATAAACCAAACGAGTGGTAAATTATGGGCTACTCACATTCCTTTGTTGTTACAAACCAGACTTGATGGGAAAACAATTTTAGAAGGACATATTTCTAAAGAGAATTTACAATGGGAAGGATTTAAAGAAAGCGATCAAGTATTAGCTGTATTTGCAGGACCTCATTCCTATATTTCCTCTTCTTGGTACGATCACGAAAATGTACCGACTTGGAATTACATTGCAGTTCATGTTTATGGTAAAATTAAAATTATTGAAGGCGATGCCGTTATACAGTCATTGAAAAATTTAACGAATAAATACGAGATGAAATCTGAAAATCCCATTCGTATTGAAAATTTATCAGAGACAACGATGACGCAAAGTCGCGGCGTTGTTGCATTTGAAATAGAGATTACCGAAATACAAGCCACGCGCAAGATGTCACAAAATCGTGATGCGAAAAATTATAATACAATTATATCTGAATTAGAGAAAACTAAATTACCAGAAGCTATTGCAACCGCTGCTGAGATGAAAAAATGTCCGATGTAATTTATTCAATTTCTTAAATTTATAATTTACAATTTATGATTGTATTTCATACCTTTGCACTTTCTTAAAATTTAGTATTTAAAATTACACTAAACTCTGATGCTTATTATCATTCTTTACTTTTTTATATTTATTGTTGCGATTCAAATTTTGTACTATCTAGGTGTTTTTTCGAAATTTGCATTCGCTAAGACCCAAAAAATTACACCAAAAAGAATCTCGATTTCTGTTATTGTTTGTGCAAAAAATGAGGAAGAAAATGTTGCAAATTTCATCCCTTTATTAGCTGAGCAAAACTATCCCGATTTTGAAATTGTCTTGATTGACGATGCTTCAAGCGATAATACGTTGCACCTATTTGAAGGTTTTGAAAAACAATATCCTAATATTCGTTTAGTGCGAGTTGAGAATAATGAAGCATTTTGGGGAAATAAAAAATATGCTTTGACTTTAGGTATTAAAGCAGCCAAGAAAGAGTATTTATTATTCACAGATGCAGATTGCTACCCCACTTCCAAAGAATGGATTACAGCTATGAGCTCTCAATTTACAATGCAAAAAACGATTGTTTTGGGTTACGGTAAATATGAAAAAATAGTCAATTCATTTTTGAATAAAATTATTAGATTTGAAACATTACTAACGGCAATTCAATATTTTTCATGGGCTAAATCAGGACATCCCTATATGGGAGTGGGTAGAAACCTAGCTTACAAAAAAGAAGAATTTTTTAATGTAAACGGATTTATAGAACACATGCAAATTCGCTCTGGCGACGATGACCTTTTCGTAAACCAAGCAGCAAATGCTAAGAACACTACAATTGCTTATACACCAGAAAGTTTGACACTTTCAAAGCCAAAAACAAGTTACAAAGAATGGATAGTACAAAAAAGAAGGCATGTTGCTACTGCCAATTACTATAAATCATTTGATAAATTTCAATTAGGTCTTTTCTATTTTTCACAACTTCTGTTTTTAATATTGCCAATAATTTTACTTGCATTTCAATTTCAGTGGATTATAGTAGTAAGTTTAATAGCATTGCGTTATCTAATTACCTGGATTGTAATAGGATTTTCAGCTGGGAAATTAAAGGAAAAAGATGTTGTATATTGGTATCCAATAATCGAAATCGTATTGATATTTACCCAAATTAATATATTTATTACAAATATCTTCTCAAAACCAGTACATTGGAAATAAAAAAACAAATAGAAAAAGCAAAACAAGGTGACCAAATCGCTTTCACTTTTCTATTAAACCATTACTGGAACGAAGTTTACGGTTTTATGCTGAAACGTACTGAAAATGAAACTAACGCTGAAGATATTACAATCGAAACATTCTCAAAAGCTTTCGATAAAATAGCTTCTTACAATTCTGAATTCCAGTTTAACACTTGGCTTATCGCTATTGCGAAAAATGTACATATCGATTTATTACGAAAAAGAAAAGCTAGTCTCTTTGTCGAAATTACAGATGAAGATGATCATCAAGCATACAATATCGCAGACACTACTCCCTCTGCAGAGGATATGCTAATTACAGAACAAAATCTCTCGCGATTACTCCAATACATAAAAGAGTTAAAACCACATTATCAAGAAGTAATTCAACTCCGTTATTTTCAAGAAATGAGTTATCAAGAGATTGCTAGTAAAATTGACGAACCACTCAGCAACGTAAAAGTTAAGCTACTTCGTGCAAAAAAATTATTGGCAGAAATTATTCAGAAAAAGAAATAATTTCTTTTACACTTTTGCTAAAATCTAGATTCATACAAACTAAATTATTGTCTCCAACACTCCTTTGACTTCTGGATTTATTCAAATCACTTGTTTTAATTCACAATTATTTTAGCACGATTACAATCTAATATTTACAGAGATATTTAAATTTATCAAGATTTAGTTTTCCCAAAATAATATAAATCGAAATCATTGTAGGCTACAATAACTTCATCTCTTGCTCTACTAATGTGTTATTGTTCTAAAAACAACAAAATAGATAAAAATAAGTTAATTAAAAAGTTAATTATATAAATAAATTTTCAATAATTAAAAACTTTGTTGCTAAATTTACATAATTGATTACATTAGTAAATGTTTCTTTTTAATACTTTAACTGCTTATGATTTAAATGTTACTTAACCATTAAATCCATCAATTATGTCAAAATTAAGCATCTACGAAACTAGTTGGGCGAATCTTGTTTTTGAGAATAGAAACAAAGATTATGGAGCGTACAAACTCCGCCAAGAGAGTACAAAAACTTCTTTACGAGCATTATTTATAGGCGTGCTATTTCTAGCCGTAGCTGTAACTATTCCTAGAATTGTTAGCTACTATAATCCAAGCGTGGATGAAGAAGTGGTTGCAACTGATTTTTTAAATATAATAGTGCAAGTCTCCGCTATTACTCCTAATAAGTTAGAAATCAAAAAATCAGTACCAGCAGTAAAAACTAAAGTTGCAACAATTCAAACGAAAAGTGACCAACTTGTAAATCCCAAAATTGTAACAGCAGATCAAGCAGTACAAGATATTGCCAAAAATACTGACAACGTTAGTACGACAGAAACACTAAATTCTGGAAGTGGAATTGCAGGCATTAACGCTAAGCCAGGTTCAGAAAATGGTGCAGATACTTCGCCTACTATAGATTTAGGAAACAAGATCGTTTCAACTGCTGCATTAGACAAACTTCCTGAGTTTCCCGGAGGAATAAATAAATTCTATTCGTATGTTGGAGATAATTTTGAAAAACCTGAAATAGACAATAACAATACAATCCGAATTTACGTTTCTTTTGTAATCGAAAGAGATGGAAGTATGACTGACATTCAAGTGAAAAGAGATCCTGGATTTGGCTTAGGTAAAGAAGCAATCCGAGTATTAAAATCTTTGAGGACCAAATGGTCTCCAGGAATGATTGACGGTAAAGCAGTGCGCACTTCTTACAATCTTCCCATTACGATAAAAACAGAATAGTGAATAAGCAGAAAAGCAGTATCGAAAAGTGCTGCTTTTCTACTTATTAGTTTTTAACAAATAATCTTTAAGACTAAAAAAAGTTCTCTCATAGCCCTGACTGAGCCGATATCCTCGCAGCGCAGCGAAGAGATAAAGGTGAAAGCAGGACAGATATAATTTTAAAAACCAAGATTAGTGCTTCAAATATTTCACATCCTATTGCTTTAAATAAACAGTTAAAGAAATCTACAACTAAACTACAATCGTTATCTTTGCGTTTTGAAAATTGATATATGGAAACTGTTTTAGAAAATACTTTACCGGTTGGAAAACCGAAATGGTTGAAGGTGAAACTCCCTATTGGCCAAAAATACACGGAGCTTCGTGGCTTAGTTGATAAATATAGTCTTAATACAATATGTACTTCTGGAAGTTGCCCTAATATGGGTGAATGCTGGGGTGAAGGAACTGCAACTTTCATGATTTTAGGTAATGTTTGCACACGCTCTTGCGGTTTTTGTGGTGTAAAAACAGGAAGACCTGAAACGGTTGACTGGGATGAACCTGAAAAAGTGGCACGTTCTATTAAAATCATGAATATCAAACACGCAGTAATTACTAGTGTAGATAGAGATGATTTAAAGGACGGAGGTTCTATTATTTGGATTGAAACCGTAAAGGCAATTCGAAGAATGAATCCGAATACGACTTTAGAAACTTTGATTCCAGATTTTCAAGGAATGGAAAGAAACATCGATAGAATTGTAGAAGCTAATCCTGAAGTTGTCTCTCATAACGTAGAAACTGTCCGTAGATTAACTCGTGAAGTGCGTATACAAGCAAAGTACGATCGCAGTCTAGAAGTTTTGAGATACTTGAAAGAAAAAGGAATTAAAAGAACGAAATCTGGTATAATGTTAGGTCTAGGCGAGCAAGAAGATGAAGTGTATCAAACGATGCGTGATCTTCGCAATGCAAACGTAGATGTTGTTACTATAGGCCAGTACTTACAACCTAGTAAGAAACATTTACCAGTTAAGGAATTCATAACACCTGAACAATTTGCAAAATACGAAGCATTTGGATTAGAACTTGGTTTCCGTCACGTAGAAAGTGGACCATTGGTTCGTTCTTCTTACAAAGCACAAAAACATATTTTATAAGTGAATAATACCGCGTAGACGGCGAACTAAATACTGTGGAAAATTTAAAAACAAGAATCGCTATAAATGGTTTTGGACGAATTGGACGTAATTTATTTCGTCTTTTACTGAATCATGCAAATATTGAAGTAGTAGCCATAAATGACATTGCTGATACAAAAGCGATGGCTCATTTAGTTAAATACGACAGCATTCACGGCGTACTTCCATTTGACGTAACAAGTGATGAACAAGGGATTATCATTGATGGAAAACACTTTCTTTTTTTTCATGAAAAGAAAATTTCGAATTTAGACTGGAAAAGTTTAGCAATCGATTATGTTATTGAATCGACAGGCAAGTATAAAACTTTTGAAGATTTAAATTCTCATATTTTGGCTGGAGCCAAAAAAGTAATACTTTCTGCTCCATCAGAAGTAGAATCTATAAAAACAGTTGTTTTAGGTGTCAATGAAGATATTTTAGACGGTACTGAAACAATTATATCAAATGCTAGCTGCACTACCAATAACGCAGCACCAATGATAAAGGTCATTAACGAACTTTGTGGAATTGAGCAAGCTTACATTACCACTATTCACTCTTTTACAACAGATCAGAGCTTGCATGATCAACCTCATAAAGATCTACGCAGAGCTAGAGGTGCGAGTCAATCTATTGTGCCTACAACTACTGGAGCCGCAAAAGCTTTAACTAAAATTTTTCCAGATTTTGAAGGTAAAATTGGAGGTTGCGGAATTAGAGTTCCCGTTCCAGATGGTTCACTGACAGATATAACTTTCAACGTTAAAAGAGCTGTCACCATTGAAGAAATAAACGAAGCTTTTAAAATTGCTGCTAAAACCACATTAAAAGGAATTTTAGACTACACTGAGGACCCAATTGTTTCAGTAGATGTAATTGGCAATAGAAATTCGTGTATATTTGATGCACAGCTGACTTCAGTTATTGACAAAATGGTAAAAGTTGTTGGTTGGTATGACAATGAAATAGGATATTCTTCTAGAATAATTGATCTAATTCTTTTGACGAGCGTGAGAAACAGTTAATACTAAAATTAGTAACAAGTGAAGTGGCTATTAGTTTATTTGCTTTTTTTAAACACAGTCCTGTATTCTCAACACGTCGAGAAGACAGATACATTCGCTTTTTACACTAGCTCGTTATATCCCGAAGTTCACAACAACAATTACAAAGATGCTCTTCAAAAAGCCCAAAAAGCAATACTTGACGCAGAAGCTAAAGGAAATATTAAAGAGCAATCCACACAGCATTACAATTTAGGCAAACTTTACTATGATCTAAATAAGTATGACGATGCAATTGAATCTTTGTCAAAAAGTAGTGTTCTGCTCAAAGATTTAAAACCAGACGCAAAGCAAGTAGCTACTTACTACGTTTTAGGCTTGTGCTATATGGCAAAAGAAAATGAAGACCTGGCAGTATTACAATTCAATAAAGCAAAGTCAGTCCTAAATAAAATCAAAGGTAAAGATGAAGCAGATTTATTAAAACTTCAAAACGGACTCGTTTATAAAGCCAAAGACAATTTAGATTTAGCACAATCTGTGTTTGCGTCTATTATTGCAAAACCTGATAATCCTTTTTTAATAAATACCAAAGTAGAAGCACTCTTTCAAACGGGATGTATTGAAAATCAAAGAAATAAAAACAATTTAGCTCTAAATTACCTCAATAAAGCACTTGAACTTAATGAGACTATAGATAATCTGGATCAGCGATCTAATATTCTGTTCGCTTTAAGTACTGTGTATGACAAAACTTTAGATAAAAGCACTGCTTATTCCTATTTAAAGCAGCATCTAAATATAAAAGAGCGTATTTCAATTAGAAATAATAGAAGATTAGGAATTGATGATTACACTAAATTTAAAGAATCAGAGCGTTTAAAAGAAATTATTCAAGCGAATAATGAAATTAGAGAACAAGAAAAAACCAATAAATTTTCTAAACTGATCAGCATATTAGCGATAGCTCTAATTTCGATCCTCTCTTTGCTAAGCCTCTCTTTGTATAAGAATAATATCATTAGAAATCAGTCTAACTTATCATTATTGGAAAAAAATAATGAGCTAGAAATTGCTAAAGATAAAGCAGAGAAAGCGTCAAAGGCGCGCTCCGAGTTTCTTTCAACGGTGAGTCACGAACTCAGGACACCGTTAAATGCTATAAATGGTATCGCGCATTTGTTACTACAAGAAAATCCTAAAAAAAACCAATTAGATTATTTGTCATCTCTAAAATTTTCAGGGGATTACTTGACGAAATTTATCAACGAAATACTAGAAATTAATAAAATTGAGTCTCATCATGTAGAAGTGGAGCAAACGACTTTCAATTTAAAACAACTTTTATTAGGAATTAAAAATTCACTTAAAGAATTGGCTATTGCTAATAGCAACAACTTAATTCTTGACATCGACGAGGCTATTCCAGACTACCTCATTGGTGATCCCACAAAACTGTCACAGATTATTCTAAACTTAATTAACAATGCACTTAAGTTCACTAAAAATGGTGAAATTAAATTAACGGCTAATCTTGACACACTAGAAGATAAAAAAGCAAAACTTTACTTTGAAATTACTGATACAGGTATAGGAATTCCTGAGGACAAGTTAATCAGCGTTTTTGATAGTTTCTCTCAAGGATCGATAGAAGTTAATCGCAAATATGGTGGAACAGGCTTGGGCTTAACTATTGTAAAAAAATTAATTAAGATTCTTGGTGGAAAAATAAAACTGACTAGTATTGTTGGAGAAGGCTCGACTTTTTCCTTTAAGTTAGAATTTGAAATAAGCGAAAAGCCAATAGAACTTAAACCAATCAAAAAAATAAATTACGATTCAAAACTCGAAAACAAAAGAATTTTGGTGGTTGAGGATAATAAAATCAACCAGATGATAACGCGTAAAATGCTGCAGAATAAAAAAATAATATGTGAAATCATTGACAACGGTGAAGATGCAATTGAAACGGTGCGAACAACAAAATATGATTTAATTCTAATGGATGTTCACTTACCTGGAATAAATGGAACTGTAGCAACTGAAAATATCCGTGTATTTGATAAAACAACTCCAATTATTGCGCTCACTGCTATATCGCTTCATGAAAATCGCGAAATGCTTCTATCCTTTGGGATGAATGAAGTAATAACTAAACCATTTGTCCCAGAGGATTTCTACACTACAATTGCGCTACACATTTAATGCACTAATAATTCAATATTAATTCTCTTATTAAAGTTCGAACTTTTGGCTCTGCTCCTTTTGCAGCTTCTAATACTTCGTCATGAGAGATAGTTCCAATACTTTCCTCATCGCCCATATCAGTTATCACGGAAATTCCGAACGTTTCTAAATCCATGTGGCGGGCGACAATTACTTCAGGAACAGTTGACATGCCCACACAATCCGCACCAAGAATTTTTACCATTTTATATTCTGCCAAGGTTTCAAACGTAGGACCTTGCAACCCTAAATAAATTCCCTCGTGAACTTCTATGTTTTGATTTTGTGCAATTTCAGTCACTTTAGCAATCATTTTTCGAGAATAAGGCTCACTCATATTTACAAATCGAGGACCAAAACGCTCGTCATTTTTACCACGTAATGGATGCTCAGGCGTCATATTGATATGATCAGTAATCATAACAATTGATCCTACTTTGTAAGTAGGATTTACTCCACCAGAAGCATTTGAAACTACTAGTTTTTGAACTCCTAGAAATTTCATAACACGCACTGGAAAAGTAACTTCATTCATCGAATAGCCTTCATAGAAATGAAATCTACCTTGCATTGCAACTACGTTTTTAGAACCAATTTTTCCAAAAACTAAAGCTCCCTTATGCCCTTGTACGGTTGACACGGGGAAATTTGGAATTTCATTATAAGGCAAAGTAAATTCTACTTTCATTTCGTCAGTAAAACTGCCTAATCCTGAACCTAAAATTACACCATATTCTGGTGTGAAATTAATTTTATCTTTAATGTAACTAACGGTTTCTTGAACTTGTTCCCACATAATTTATAATTGTTTTATCAAAATTATTAATTGAATTTTCAGTGCTGAGTACGAATTTGCTTTGTATTGGTAAGTAAAAAAGCTGATTGTCAGGTAAACTTCCTTTCAATCTTACATAATCTTTCTCAGTGGTAATGATCTTATTATTCTTAGCTGCAATTTTAATTCCTTCCAAGTCTTTATCAGTAAAGTTATGATGATCAGGAAAAGACATACAAACATCACTACTCTCTTTCAAGTGCTCAAAAAATGGTTTAGGCTTTGCAATTCCTGCAATCAATAGCTTCGAAGATGATCGCAACTCACTAAGAGGAATCTTCTGGCCTTCACCATAAATAAAATCATCATAATCAATAAAAGTAAAGTATAATTCTTGCTCTGCCGAGAGTTTTAACTTCTTTCTAATAGCGTCCTGATTTTCAAGTGATAATGTAGAAGGACATTTTGTAACAATAATTACATTAGCTCTAGAAACTCCGCTTCTACTTTCACGAAGATTTCCAGTAGGTAATATAAAGTCATCTATATATAAATCACCATAAGTTGTAAGCAAAATATAAAAGCCGGCTTTTACTTTTCTATGTTGGTAAGCATCGTCTAACAAAATAACTTCTGGCTTACTATTTTGCGATAGCATTTGTTCAATACCGTTTTTCCTATCGGCATCAACTGCAACCTGAATATTTTTAAATTTTTCGAAAAATTGAAAAGGTTCATCTCCAAGAATCTTAGCATTTGAGCTTTCATCCGCTAAAATGAATCCTTTAGATTCTCTTTTGTAACCCCTACTTAAAGTGGCAACTTTATAATTTTTTGAAAGCAACCGAATTAAATACTCTATTTGAGGAGTTTTTCCTGTTCCACCAACGCTTAGGTTTCCAACAGCAATAATTGGCAAATCAAAAGAATATGATTTCATTATCCCTTTATCAAAAAGAAAATTACGAAAACTCGTTATCAGACCATATATTATGGCGAATGGAAAAAGTATTTTTCTAATCAAATTCATGTTACGAAAGTAACAATTTGCTATGAATTGGCGAATTTAAACCTCTTTATTTCATCAAATGATTTATATTTGGACTAATTGAATTTAAGGCTACGTTAGAAAAATATCAATTATCA
Organism: Flavobacterium sp. PL12; assembly: GCF_039123485.1. Classification (NCBI taxonomy): domain Bacteria; kingdom Pseudomonadati; phylum Bacteroidota; class Flavobacteriia; order Flavobacteriales; family Flavobacteriaceae; genus Flavobacterium; species Flavobacterium sp. PL12. The sequence goes on along the minus strand of NZ_JBANDI010000012.1, from coordinate 81,907 downwards.
CAAGCTAAATCTATTTAAGCATTATAAAAAATTTAAACAAAAATAATTGAATCATAACGCATAGATGAAATACTAAATTTGGTTAACTTTTAAAATATCGAAGAAGTAAAAGGGTGCATTCTTAAAACAAAAAATATCGCATAATTTCCAAATTATAGAAAGTGAATCTAATCTTCTTTTTTAGAATATTTTCAATGCTAAAGTAAAGAATACAAATGGTGCCAAAAATTAAAAATAGCTTTTTTGATTTATTTTTTTCTCGAAAACTGTAACTTTAAAATTGAGAGTTAAAGAAGATACAACCGCATTGAATTAATATAAAATGAAAATAAAAGAAATTCTGTCTGTACTTGAAGAAATGGCTCCCCTTGCTTATGCTGAGGATTTTGACAATGTTGGATTACTAGTAGGTGATAAAAATGCCGACGCAACTGGAGTATTAGTCTGCCACGACGCATTAGAAAATGTAATTGACGAAGCAATAGCCAAAAAATGCAATCTAGTGGTTTGCTTCCACCCTATTTTATTTAGTGGACTAAAAAAAATAACTGGAAAGAATTATGTAGAGCGAGCAGTTGTCAAAGCCATTAAAAATGACATTGCAATTTATGCTGTGCATACTGCTTTAGACAATCATCAATACGGCGTCAATAAAATTTTCTGTGATGCCCTTGGACTAATTAATACTAAAGTTCTAATTCCTAAACAAAATTTCATCAGAAAGTTAGTCACTTTCACAATACCTGAAAATGCAGGAAAAGTTCGAAATGCACTTTTTAATGCAGGAGCAGGAAACATTGGTAATTACGAAGACTGCAGTTTCAATTCAAAAGGAATCGGAACTTTTATGGGCAATGAAAATAGCAATCCACAATTAGGCGAAAAATTTGAATCTGTTGAGGGTGAAGAAATAAAAATAGAAGTTACTTTCGAAAAACATTTAGAAAATAAAATTTTAAAAGCTCTTTTTGAAAACCATGTATATGAAGAAGTAGCTTATGAGATTTATGAGTTAAAAAATGAGCATCAAAATATTGGAATGGGAATGATAGGTGAACTACAAAACCCAATGAATGAGCGTGATTTTCTATTATTTGTAAAAGAAAAAATGATGGCAGATGGAATTCGGCATTCAAACTTTCTTGGAAAAGAAGTAAAAAAAATAGCAGTCCTTGGAGGAGCGGGAAGTTTTGCAATAAATAACGCAATACAAGCTGGAGCAGATGTCTATTTGACAGCTGATTTGAAGTATCATGAGTTCTATCAAGCCGAAAATCAACTTTTATTAGCAGATATTGGACATTTTGAAAGCGAACGCTATACAAAAAATTATATTGTAGAGTATCTTCGAAAAAAAATCCTTAATTTTGCCGTTATTTTATCAGAAGAAAATTCAAATCCAGTTAAGTACTTATAGAATATGACGAATACGAAAGAATTAAGTGTTGAGGACAAGTTAAGAGCGATTTACGATTTACAACTTATTGACTCCAGAATTGACGAAATCAGAAATGTAAGAGGAGAACTTCCTTTAGAAGTGGAAGATTTAGAAGATGAAGTGGCTGGTTTAAGTACGCGTTCTGAAAAATTGAAAGGAGAACTTGAAGTTGTCGAGGATCTTATTAAAGTTAAAAAGAATGCAATTGAGGATCACAAAGAATCTATCAAAAAATATACTAAGCAGCAAGAAACTGTTCGTAATAACAGAGAATTTAATTCGTTGACAAAAGAGATTGAATTTCAAGAATTAGAAATTCAATTGTCTGAGAAACAAATTAAAGAAATGAAGGCTTCAATGGAGCACAAGAAAGAAGTTATTGCCAGCTCAAAAGAAAGATTAGAAGCAAAATCAAATCACTTAAAGCATAAAAAATCAGAGTTAGACGCTATTATGGCTGAAACTGCGAAAGAAGAGGCTTTCTTGTCTGAGAAATCAGCAGAATACCAAGCTTTAATTGAAGAAAGATTGTTGAAAGCATACACTAGAATTAGAACAAGTGTTCGTAATGGTTTAGCTGTTGTATCTATCGAAAGAGGTGCTTCTGCAGGATCATTCTTCACTATTCCACCACAAACGCAAGTTGAAATTGCTTCTAGAAAGAAAATCATTACCGATGAGCACTCTGGAAGAATACTAGTAGACAGCGTTCTAGCTGAAGAAGAAAAAGAAAAAATGGATCAATTATTTGCTAAGTTTTAATTATATTTAAGTCCCGATTCACATCGGGACTTTTTTTTTATGAAAAAATTAATTTACTTTCTTTTCACTAAGTCTATTGGAGTTTACATTAACACTTTAAGTTTTGTATTTCCAAAGAAAGCATCGCGATTAGCTTACGCTCTTTTCAGTGAACCAAGAGACGGCAAACTTCATAAAGACAAACTACCAGAAATACTCTCAAAAGCCGAAGCTGAAACATTCCACCTCGATGGAGATTCGATCCAAACTTACACTTGGAAAGGAAATAAAAATACCATTCTTTTAGTACACGGATGGGAAAGTAACGCCTCACGCTGGGAAACAATGCTTCCTTATCTACAAAAATCAGGAAGTACAATAATTGCTATAGATGCGCCTGCTCACGGCTTATCAAGTGGAAAAGAATTTAATATTCCTCAGTATGCAGCTTTTATTGATATCGCTGTTACAAAATTTAAACCACAGTATTTAATAGGGCATTCTCTTGGAGGAAAAGCGTGTCTCTATTATCAATCCGTTTACCAAAACGACATCTTGGAAAAAATGGTTGTTTTGGGATCACCTAGCGACTTCAATATTATTCTTAATAATTACATCAACCTTCTAAGCTTAAACAAAAGAATTTTTAAATCTTTAGAAGCCTATTATTTAGATAATTTCAAACTTAGCTTAGACCAATTTTCAGGTAAAGTATTTGCCTCAAAACTAAATATTAAAGGACTAATTGCACACGACTTTGACGATGAAATAGTTCGATTTGAAGAGTCACAAAAAATTAAAAGTGCATGGAAAAATGCTGTTTTTATTGAAACTAAAGGATTAGGGCACAGCATGCATGATGACCAACTTTATAAAACAGTAAGTCAGTTTTTATTTGATTGATTTACCACAGATTATTGTATCCAATTTTCTACCAAACAATATTTCTCTATTGTGACATCAACTTCAAATTATAACTCGCTTTATTTTATATTCTAAAACTTAAGCACTTCTATTTTCTAAATTTCACAATATCTAATTATCAAATTGCTTACTTTTGCAATATGGAAGAAAATCTAAAACGCCTTAATAAATTCATAGGAGAAACTGGATATTGTTCTCGTCGTGAAGCCGATAAAATAATTGAAGAAGGTCGCGTAACCATTAATGGAATCGTACCAGAATTAGGAACTAAAGTTTCACCGAGTGACGAAGTGCGCATAGACGGCAAATTGATTAGAGAGAAAAACGAAAAACCGGTTTATCTCGCTTTTAATAAGCCAGTTGGTATTGAGTGCACCACAAATTTAGAGGTTCGCCATAACATTGTAGATTACATCAATTATCCAAAGCGTATATTTCCTATTGGAAGATTAGACAAAGCAAGTGAAGGATTAATTTTCATGACTAATGACGGTGATATTGTAAACAAGATATTGCGAGCAAGAAATAATCACGAAAAAGAATATACGGTAACCGTAAATAAACCTATCACTGATCGCTTTATAGAAAGAATGGGTAATGGAGTTCCAATATTAGATACTATTACTAAAAAATGCAAGGTTGAACAAATTAGTAAATTTATTTTTAAAATCATTTTGACACAAGGTTTAAATCGCCAAATTAGGAGAATGACCGAATATCTTGGATATGAAGTTACAGCTCTTAAACGTATTAGAATTATCAATATTTCACTTGATATTCCTGTAGGTCGTTATCGTGATCTTACCGATGCCGAAATCATAGAAATGAATCAACTAATTGAACCATCAATCAAAACTGAAGAAGGAAGTATACCAGAAGAGGAAAAGCCAAGAAGAAGAACAGAATTCATAAAAAGAGATGACCCTAGGTTTAAAAATAAAGGAGATTATTAAAAAATCAAAAAGCGTTTCAACAGTATTGAAACGCTTTTTTTATAGGCTTAAAACCATCTTTTTCTTTTAAATAAAAACACTCCAGAAGCTGAAAGCAAAATCGAAACTGCAATCAAAATCCACATGCCGTATTTATTATCCTCTAATGAATTAGGCACATTCATCCCATATAAACTGGCAATCAATGTTGGAATCATTAGTATGATCGATATTGAAGTCATTTGTTTCATTATTGTATTCATATTATTTGAAATCACAGAAGCGTATGCATCCATCGTTCCCGTTAAGATATCACTGTAAATATTTGTGGTTTCTTGAGCTTGGCGCAATTCAATTTCAACATCTTCCAGCAAATCAAAATCAAAAAATTCACGTTGAGATTTAATATTCTTGATTCGATGTAAAAGAATATCATTCCCTTTTAACGAAGTCATAAAAAAGACCAAACACTTTTCAATTTGGAGTAAAGCTTGTAGTTCTTCATTTTTTATGGATTTCTCCAAATTGTCTTCAGCTAATTTAATTTTTTGATTTACTTGTTTTAAGTATTTTAAAAACCAAACACTAGATGACAATAACAATTTCAAAACTAAGTCAAAATTATCCTTGATATCGATGTTCTTACGCTTAGTGTAGGTTACAAAATCTGATAACATTTCCGTTTTATGAAAACTAATCGTCAAGCAAATTGAGTCTTTAAAAATAATACCAACGGGAATGGTGTGAAAAGGCAATTTAACATCATTACTTTTAACTGGAATGCGCATGATAATTAAAGTCCAACCATTCTCGATTTCGATTCTTGGTCGTTCATCAATATCTTCAATATCATTATAAAAAGCTTCAGGAACTTCTAAATCTTCTAATATGTATTTTTTTTCTGCTTCAGTTGGACATTCAATATTTATCCAGCAGTTTGGAATCCATTCGTTAATGGACATTAATCCGTTATTGTTTTTGTAAAAAGCTCTCATATCAAAATTCTATAGGTTTATTTATAGCCTCTTGATATATTATCAAGTGCTACATTAGTTCAACATTTCCGAATAATAGTCGTCCATTTTAAAGGCTGTTTTTTTTAAGTGGTGCAAAAGTATTATTTAAATTTTATTTAAGCATCACCCTATTTATCTTTTTATTATTTTATTAAGACCAAAAAAGCCTTAAACTTTCATTTAAGGCTCTTCATAAAATTTAAAATATAATTTTATTTATTTCTCTTCATTTCTCTTGCTAAAAGTGTGTTTTTCAATAGCATTGCAATAGTCATAGGTCCTACTCCACCAGGAACTGGAGTGATAAATGAAGCTTTTTTACTTACCTCATCAAAATCAACGTCACCAGTAATTACGTATCCCTTAGCGTGAGTCTCATCAGGAACGCGCGTAATACCTACATCGATCACAACAACACCTTCTTTAACCATATTCGCTTTTAAGTAGTTAGGAACTCCTAAAGCCGTGATTATAATATCTGCTTGAATTGTAATTTCCTCAATGTTTTTAGTGTAACTGTGTGTCAAAGTTACCGTTGAATTTCCAGGAAAGCCTTTTCTTCCCATTAAAATACTCATTGGCCTTCCCACAATATGACTGCGACCTATAACAACAGTATGTTTACCTTTAGTTTCTACTTCGTATCTTTCTAATAACTCTAGAATTCCAAAAGGAGTTGCTGGAATAAAAGTCGTCATGTCTAATGCCATTTTTCCAAAATTCTCTGGATGAAATCCATCCACATCTTTACTTGGATCTACTGCCATCAACACTTTTTGCTCATCAATTTGTTCTGGTAAAGGCAATTGAACGATGAAACCATCAATGTTGTCGTTCTCGTTTAATTCTTTTATTTTTTTAAGCAATTCAATTTCCGTAGTCGTACTAGGCATTTTAACTAAAGTAGACTCAAATCCTACTCTTTCGCAAGCCTTTACTTTACTTCCCACATAAGTTAAACTCGCTCCATCATTTCCAACAATTAACGCTGCTAAATGCGGCACTTTCTCGCCTTTATCTTTCATTTTTTGTACTTCAACAGCAATTTCACTTTTAATATCTTCCGCTGTTTTTTTTCCGTCTAGTAGTTGCATTTTTATTTTAATTTAGAGCTTACTATTCTTAAGTTAAAATTTCATTTTGAAATTCGAAACAAAAAATAGTAACTGAGTAGTTGTTGTAATTGTTTTATTAAAAAATTAAGGTTTAAAGCTTCAAGTAGTTTGAATCTTTAAACCTCAAAAATATTATTTCATTCCTGGCATTCCACCTTTCATTCCGCCCATCATTTTCATCAGGTTCTTTCCTCCTGGACCTTGCATCATTTTCATCATCTTACTCATCTGCTCAAACTGCTTCATCAATTGATTAACCTGTTCGATTTTTGTTCCAGAACCTTTTGCAATTCTAGCTTTTCTTTTGACATCGATTAAAGCGGGTTTACTTCTTTCGATTGGAGTCATTGAATGAATAATTGCTTCAATATGTTTGAAAGCGTCATCTTCTATTTCTACATCTTTCATAGCTTTTGAAGCACCAGGTATCATTCCCACTAAGTCTTTCATGTTACCCATTTTCTTTACTTGCTGAATTTGAGAAAGGAAATCGTCAAAACCAAATTCATTTTTAGCAATTTTCTTTTGGATTTTTCTCGCTTCATCTTCGTCAAATTGCTCTTGAGCTCTTTCAACTAAGGACACAACATCACCCATCCCTAAAATTCTTTCGGCCATACGAATAGGATAGAATACATCAATAGCATCCATCTTTTCACCGGTACCGACAAATTTAATTGGTTTATTAACTACAGATTTAATTGAAATCGCAGCTCCACCACGAGTATCACCATCTAATTTAGTTAAAATTACACCGTCAAAATTTAATCTCTCGTTGAATGTTTTTGCGGTATTTACAGCATCTTGACCTGTCATTGCATCAACTACAAATAATGTCTCATGAGGTTGAATCGCTTTGTGTACGCGCTCAATTTCATTCATCATTTCCTCGTCAACCGCTAAACGACCTGCTGTATCTACAATTACAACATTAAAACCATTTGCCTTAGCATGCTTAATTGCGTTTTCAGCAATTTCAACAGGATTTTTATTTTCTGGTTCTGAGTAAACCTCAACCCCTATTGAATCTCCTACAACATATAATTGCTGGATTGCTGCTGGACGATAGATATCACAAGCAACTAATAATGGTTTTTTATTCTTTTTAGTAAGAAGATAATTAGCTAGTTTTCCAGAGAAAGTAGTTTTTCCTGATCCTTGTAGACCAGACATCAAGATAACCGTTGGATTTCCTGAAAGATTAATTCCAGCAACATCACCACCCATTAATTCGGTTAATTCATCTTTAACTAACTTTACTAATAATTGACCTGGCTGAAGTGTTGTTAATACATCTTGTCCTATTGCTTTTTCTTTTACTTTAGTAGTAAAATCTTTAGCAATTTTAAAGTTAACATCGGCGTCAAGCAAGGCTCTACGAACTTCTTTTAGCGTTTCGGCTACATTTACTTCGGTGATTTTTCCGTGACCTTTAAGTATATGAAAGGCTTTATCTAGTTTATCGCTTAAATTATCGAACATAGTATTGATTTATTTAGAAATGCAAAGATAAACTAATTAGATAATTAGGCAATTAGAATAGAACTTAATTGGATAGCATTTTTACCATAAATCGCAGAGTTTTTAGTAACAACGGTAATTCTTTAATAGCAATTTTAAGAATTTTTAACTAACCATTATTTTAGCAAAATTCTTAGGTACTCGAATTCGTGAATTTAGAAAGTTATTTTCTCAATTATTTCTAGGTCAATAGCTAGCAAGAAAGCAATATTAGCTATCATTAGTTACAATCATAAACAAAAAAAAACGACCTCATTACGAAATCGTTTTTTAAAAATCTATAGATTGTTTTACATTCTATCTGGAACATTTATTCCTAGTAATTTGAATGAAGATGCAATTACATCTGCTACTTTTTTAGAGAGTTGTACTCTGAATATTTTCTTCTCTAAATCTTCCTCGCCTAAAATAGGAACTGCTTGATAGAATGAGTTATATTCACGAACTAAATCATACGTATAATTAGCTAATAAAGCTGGACTATGGTGTTGTGCTGCATTTTGAATCACTTCAGGAAACAACTCTAATTGTTTCACTAATGCTTTTTCCTTTTCGTGAAGCGTTTCTATCTGAGATTTATTTGAAAAATCAAAATTAGCTTTACGAATGATCGATTGAACTCGAGCATATGTATATTGAATAAACGGACCCGTATTTCCTGCAAAATCAACAGATTCCTCAGGATTAAACAATATTCGTTTTTTAGGATCTACTTTTAAAATATAATATTTTAAAGCTCCCAGACCTATAGTATTGTATAATTTAGCTTTTTCTTCAACTGAATAGGTATCTAATTTACCTAAGTCTTCAGCAATTTTTTGAGCAGTATCGGTCATTTCTTGCATCAAATCATCAGCATCGACAACTGTCCCTTCACGACTTTTCATTTTCCCAGATGGTAAATCTACCATTCCGTAAGACAAATGGAATAAGTTCTTAGACCAATCAAAACCTAATTTTTTCAAGATTAAGAATAACACTTTAAAGTGGTAATCCTGCTCATTTCCTACAGTATAAACCATTCCTCCAACGTCTGGAAAATCTTTAACACGTTGAATTGCTGTTCCAATATCTTGAGTCATGTAAACAGCAGTTCCGTCAGAACGCAAAACAATTTTGCGATCAAGACCTTCTTCTGTTAAATCAATCCACACGGAACCGTCAGGATCTTTTTCGAAAACACCTTTATCTAAACCTATTTGAACAACATCTTTTCCTAATAAATAAGTGTTACTTTCATAATAATACGTGTCAAAATCTACACCTAGATTCTTGTAGCTAATAGCAAAACCATCATAAACCCATTGGTTCATCATTTTCCAAAGCTTGATCACTTCATCATCTCCCGCTTCCCATTTTAGTAACATCTCTTGTGCCTGTACAATGATTGGTGCTTGCTTTTTAGCTTCTTCTTCGGTTTTACCTGCGTCCATCAGTTGCGCTATTTCAACTTTGTATGCTTTATCGAAAGCAACATAGTAGTTACCTACTAATTTATCTCCTTTTAAACCTGTTGATTCTGGAGTTTGTCCGTTGCCGAATTTCTGCCAAGCCAACATTGATTTACAAATATGAATTCCTCTGTCATTGATGACTTGAGTTTTATATACTTTTTTACCAGATGCCTTTATAATTTCAGCAACTGAATATCCTAATAGATTATTTCTAACGTGACCTAAATGGAGTGGTTTATTTGTATTTGGCGAAGAATATTCCACCATTACCGCTTTTTCATTTGGATCAGGAGCTACGAAACCAAAAGACTCAACATCTTTAATTTTGCCGAAGAAATCCAAATAATATTGATCTGAAACAACAATATTTAAAAATCCAGAAACGACGTTGAAACGACTAACCTCAGCCAGATTTTCAACTAAATAGTTTCCAATTTTATTTCCTAACTCAACAGGATTGCTTTTCACTAATTTTAATAAGGGAAAAATAACCATTGTTATATCTCCTTCAAATTCTTTCCGCGTTGTTTGAAATTCGACTTTATCGATAGCAACATCAAATAAAGCATTTACAGCTTTTTGGATCGAGGGCGTAAGAATCTGTGGTAATGTCATGATATAATTTTAAGAGTGCAAATATAATTCTAATTCCTTATAATGACTATAAAAGTTAGTCAATTACCTTTTAAAAGCATTTCTAAATTAAAATATTGCAACTAGTTTAGTTCAATATATCGACTTAAGACAAAATTTCCGTATCTTTTACCTTCAATTTCAGTTTTCGCAATTTTGGTTCCACAAAACTAACAAAATGAGAGATGAAAAAAACAATTATTTCTTTATTGTTATTTGTTTTTTATAGCGGTTATTCCCAATCAATAACTGTCAACACAACAAATTATACTCCTGAACAATTAGTAAATAAAGTACTTATTAATTCCCCTTGTGTAGTGGGTACGAATGTCAAATCAAGGACAGGAACTAACTACAACTCTTCCAACGGTATAGGTTATTTCGAAAATACAAATCCTGCATTTCCTTTTTTAAATGGTGTTGTTTTAAGCACAGGAGACGTAAATAAAATTCCAGGTCCCAATACTTCTATTTTAAGTGATGGACTAGCAAGTTGGTTAGGTGATGCAGACTTAGAAGCTAATTTACTTTCGCAATCCGGTATAACGATCAATTCGATAAATGCGAGTTATATTGAGTTTGATTTCCAACCAAAAACTCCCGATTTTAATTTTTCATTTCTGTTTTCATCAGAAGAGTACGGCACATCACAATGTAATTTTTCTGACGCATTTGCATTTTTGTTGAAGGATGTCACTGCTGGAAATACTAATGTAAATCTGGCAGTAATCCCTAGCACAACTATTCCTATATCTGTCGAAACAATACGAGATTCTAAATATAACTCCAATTGTCCTTCTGCAAATCCTAGTTATTTTGGTAAATTCAACGGTACTGAATTTGGTACTGCAACAAATTTCAATGGACAAACCATTAAAATGCTCGCATCAGCAAATGGCTTGAATATAAATCATATTTACAGAATTAAGCTTGTTATTGCTGATGGTGGAAATAATACAGGTTACGATTCTGCTATATTTTTAGAAGGAAATACTTTTAACATTGGGCAAAATATATTGGGACTTGATTACACTTCCGCAAATGGTTCTGCAATTTGTCCAGGGAGTACTTTACCCATCTTAAGAGCAGACGGACTTAGTCCTGGAACAACTTTTATTTGGAAAAAAGATGGAGTAGCATTTTCGCCTCCACAAACAGCTCAAACATTAGATTTAAATAACATCACACCAATAGTAAGTTCTGGAATTCATATTTATAGTGTCGCCTACAAAGAACCGACTTGCATCGAAGTAACCGACGAAATTACAATTGAAATTTATCCTAAAATAGGAATTATCGCTACCGTTCCTAATATCTATCTATGCGATACTGGAACACCATTTTATAATTTTGATTTAAAAAAAAATTCGGAAATTATTATGGCAGGAATAAATCAGGCTCAAACTACTGCGGGAGCGTTAGATGATTTACCAGCTTCGACGCTTATTTCCTATCACAATAGTAACACGTTTGCGATGAGCAATACTGCTCCAATTCCATTGACACAAACTCTTACACTGTCACAAAGTGGAAAAGTAATTTACGCTAGAATACAAAACCCGATGACTTTATGTTTCGAAATTAGAGCATTTCAATTGTTAGTTACCCCTTCTCCTCAAATTCCAAATAATCTACCTGATTTAGAATTGTGTTCTCGAAATTTAACTGAAACTCCATTGAAAGCAAATTTTAATTTAACATCCCAAATTAATTTAATTTTAGGAACACAAAGTCCACTTTATAACATATTGACTCTCCACTCCTCTGCTGCTGGGGCAAACAATAATAATAAAATAGTAAAATTGAATGCTGGAAATCAATTACTTTCTGCTAATACAACTTTGTGGGTGCGTTTGCAAAATATTTCAGATGCTACTTGTTTTACAATCGGCAGTTTTAAATTAATCGTAAATCCTTTACCTGCAGTAGACATTTTTAGTGATGTATTTGTCTGTAATTCTTATAGACTTCCCGCTTTAACGACGTCAGGATCGCAATATTGGACAGGAAGTAATGGTACTGGAACGCAACTTTTTGCAGGAGATGTCATAACTGCAACCACGAATAGTTTATATGTTTTTAATCAGTCGGGAGTTTGTACTAACCAAGATTCTTTTAACGTAACTATTATCGATTTAGATGACATTACACCTGTTTCTAAAACTTTTTGTACACAATATATACTACCGGCTTTACCATACGGAAGATATTATAAACAAGCTGGCGGACCTTCAACTTCGGGCAATATCCCTATTAATTCAGGCACTGTAATTAACTCTGCTGGTATAAACAGGTTTTATGTCTGGTTTGAAGATACCACCGTTACTCCATCTTGTATAGAAGAAAGAGCTTTTGATATTGCTATAATTCCGTTTACTGGCTTACCATATTATGACAATCAGTTTGGATGTATTTCTTACACTTTACCTGTAGATAATAATGGAGGTATTTACTACAGCGGTCCAAATAAAACGGGTTCTATTTTAGCGGCAGGAACAGTAATAACTACAACAACTACAATGTATGTTTTTAAAGAAACTGCTACATCTCCAACCAATTGTTTCTCAGAAAAATCATTTAAAATTTTTATTAATTTATCAAGTATTTCACCTCCCACAGATGTGAATTCTTGCTCAGCATATATATTGCCTGCGTTGACAGTTGGTGAATATCGAACAGCAGCGGCAGGTGGAGGATCACAAGTTCCAGCTGGGACATCAATTAATGCAACAACAACACTTTGGTATTATATTTCGGAGCAAACTTGTACAGATTCATTAGACTTTACCGTTACAGTAAACATTCCTCCTTTACCAATAATACCAGATACGGGTCCGCAATGTGATGTGTACTATTTACCAGCAGTCGCGCACTCAGGAAATTACTTTACAGGATCGCTTGGAACTGGACGATTGCTTCCCGTGGGATCTGCAATAACTACTTCGCAAAAAATGTATTTTTATGACAAACTCGCTACAGGTCCTTGTTATGTTCAAGAAGAATTCCAAATAACTATCAATAATTCACCAGCTGTCGATGCTAAACCTGTTGAAGTAATACGTTGCGGCGTTAATTATATTTTAGATGATTTGACCAATGGAGAGTATTATGAATTTGCAGGTGGACCATCTGCCACAAATCCAATTTTATTACCCGGAACCGTAATCACCTCATCAAAAACAATTTACGTTTATGCTGCTGAAGCTGCACCAAATACTTGTGTTTCAGAATATAGTATTGATATTTTAGTCACTTTTGTAAATGACATCCCAGACCAGTCTTCTTGTGAAAGTTTTGATTTACCAGCAATAGTTGGAATGGGAGATTATTACACTGCAACTGGCGGTCCTTATGGATCTGGAACCAAACTAATACCACCTTATTCACCTATCATAACTACTACAACACTTTACGTTTACGTAGAAAATAATAACAGAGTAAATTGTACTGCCGAAGATTCATTTACAGTTACCATATATAATAGTCCTATACTTAATCCTATCGCTCCCGTAACAAGATGCGAATCGTATGAATTACCACCATATATTTTTCCAGTCACAAGGTACTTCACAAATTCAGGCGGAGCTATAAGCAGCAACACTGAAAAATTTCCTGGTGATGTAATTACAAGTTCCACCACTATTTATGCGTATGCTGAATCAGGCCTGAATTCAACCGTAACTTGTCCCTCAGAAACACCAATTAGTATTACAATCACAGATAAACCAAAACCAAATCTTACTATTCCAGCAATTTGTATTGATGTTGATACTGGAATTATCACTAACGCCAACATCAAAAGTGGTTTTACAGCACCACGATATTCATTTGAATGGAAAAGTGAAGACGGAAATATTGTAAGTACAGATGAAAACTTTTCAGCTGCGATTCCCGGAAATTATACGCTTGTTATTACTGACCTTTCTATTTTTGGTTGTACTTCTGAGATTTTTCCTTTTACAGTGATAGAATCTGCACGACCTATTGATGTGACGTTTACCACTAGCGGATGGTTTACAAATAGTCAGTCGATAACAATTATAGCTACTCCATTTATAGGCGACGGGAGTAACTTTCTCTATTCGTTAGATGGAGGCTCACCACAAACAAGCAATATATTTGACAATGTGAGTTCCGGAATACACGAAATAAGTGTTGGAGATGGAAATTGTGGAACGTTCACCATTCCTCTGGAAATTATACTTGTTAATAGTCCAAAATATTTTACTCCTAATGGAGATGGATTCAATGACACTTGGCAAATTAAAGGAATTCCTGAAGAAGAAAATTATAAATTGTTCATTTTTGATCGCTACGGAAAGTTGATAAAAGAACTTGTAAAAAATAGTCCTGGTTGGGATGGAACTTTAAATGGATATCCACTTCCTGCCGATGATTACTGGTTTTCTCTAAGCTACACTGAGAATAATATACGCAAAGAATACAAATCACATTTCTCGTTAAAACGGTAATTATCAAACAACTTAATTGAAGGACTTTCTTAATTGAAAGTCCTTTTTTTTGCATAAAAAATTAATTAATCAATAAATACTGTAACAAAACGCCACTAAAGTTGTCTATTAAACAAATCATAATATCGCCAAATGAGTTTTTTTTCTTACTGCAATCGAGTAAAATAAATACTTTAAAACAAAAATTACATTATTATGCATTAAATAGTACTTTGTTATACACAATATTAAAAATATTGTTTTATATTTGCATCATCAATCAAACTAAATAACAATCAATCATGAAAATCAAATTAACATTACTATGCTTTATTGCAACATTATTTTCGTTGCAAGCACAAACTTCAGTCAAGCCAACTCTTTCAGAAAACAGCGGAAGTATTTCCGGTAAAGTAATTGACAAGAAAACTAACGAACCTTTAACGTATGTAAATGTTGTTATCAAAGAAAATAACAAAGTCGTTACGGGCGGAATTACAGCAGACAACGGAACTTTCCAAATCAAAAATTTAGCCTTAAAAGAATACGTTGTCGAAATTCAATTCATTGGATACAAAACAATCCTAAAGTCGGTTAACTTATCTGAGAAAAACAACATCAACTTAAATACAATTGCGATTGAAGAAGATGCGATTGAATTAAAAGGTGTATCAATCATCAGTGAACGTTCGACAATCGAACAGAAAATTGATAGAAAAATTATTAACGTGGGTAAAGACCTTACCACTGCTGGAGCCACAGCTTCAGAGATAATGAGTAATATTCCATCAGTAAATGTTGATCAAGACGGAAAAATATCTTTGCGTGGTAATGAAAACGTTAGAATCCTAGTGGATGGACGTCCTAGCAATATTGAAGCTTCGCAGTTACTAAAGCAAATACCTTCGACCTCAATTAAAAAAATTGAGTTAATTACAAACCCAAGTGCTAAATACAATCCCGAAGGAATGTCTGGTATCATCAACATTGTGTTACATAAAAATGCAAATGATGGCTTTAATGCTAGTGTTAATACCGGTATCACTTTCGCTAAAAAACCAAAAATAAATAGTTCAACTAATATGAATTATAGAACTGGTAAAGTAAACTTCTTTGCAACGTACGGAAATAACTTTGGTGAAAAATTTAATGAAGGTAGTATTCTTCGATTAGATGACCTTTCTAATCAGTCACTTGACATTAAAAATAATGACAAATCACATTTATACAAAATTGGAATGGATTATTATATCAATGATAAAAACACATTATCGGTTTATACGAATCAAAATAAACTTATTGGAGATGGCCGAGTAGATGTTACCATTAGCAATCCTGACGCAATAAACAATCTGTTTCAAACTTCAAAATATAAAGGTACAAGCGCAGATGGAACTTACAATTTAGCATTCAAACATTTAACAAAAAAAGAAGGTGAAACGCTGGACCTAGAAATCAATCATAGTATATATTCAGGTACTCAAAATGCTAATTTTCTAACCACATTTAGCAACCCAGTATTCCCTACTAATACGTACAGAGACGATATTATCGATAGCAGAAAAAACTCTACTGTCAATTTAGACTATGTGAATCCTTTGAATGAAAAAAGCAAATTAGAAATAGGAGCAGAAACTAGAATTGTGCGAACTGCAAACAATTATCTTACAAGCAGCAGCGCGCTATCAAATTCTAACTACAACTATGATTTAGATATTCATTCTGCTTATGTAACTTTCGGACAAAAGTTTAGCAAAATTGGTTATCAATTAGGCGCACGTTTAGAAAGCTATAAAGTAGATGCAAAACTAAATAATGCTACTGCATTCAAAGACGACTATATTACGGTTTATCCATCGGCATCGATGACATATTCACCTAGTGAGAAAGACCAATTCCAAGTAAGTTTTAGCCGTCGCGTTGACAGACCTAGTTTAGAGCAAACTAAACCGATTAGAGAATTTAGTACGCCAAGAATTACCTCTATTGGAAATCCAGAATTAGAACCACAATTCACTAATTCGGTTGAATTAAATTATACTAAAACAATAACGAAAGGATCTATTACTACAGGTGTATTTGTTCGAAAAATCAACAACGAAATTAATAGAATTATCTATCCCGATCCTCAAAATTTAGACCAACAAATTTTAAGTTTCGATAACTTTGATAACAATCAATCTTACGGTTTTGAAGCATCGTTAAATTATAAAATTAATAGCTGGTGGGATATTCAGCCAGCAGTAGATTTTTCTAGTATCACTCAAAAAGGATTAATTTCTGTTTTTAACTCTGGCACTAATTCATTTGATCTTGTAAAAAAAGAAGTTGAATCATCAGCTTTCAATGCTCGTTTCAATAGCAATTTTAAAGCAACTAAAAATCTGCGTTTCTTATTATTTGGATTTTATAGATCAGGCGTTGACGGCGTGCAGATTAATGGAAAAGAAATGTATAAGATTGATGCGGGTGGTCGTTATTCTTTCCTAAAAGACAAAGCAACAGTAAGCATTCGCTTCAATGATATTTTTGACACCATGAAAGCAGGTTTCAGCGGCGACAATCCTTATCCTCAAGTAGGACAATTCAAATGGGAAAGTCAGTCTGTATATGTTGGTTTTAACTACATGTTTGGTGCAGGAAAAAATAAAAGTTTACAGCGTAAACAAAGAGACGACAACACTAAGCAAGGTGGTGGCGGATTGTTCTAAAAAATAATTTTGTAGAGTTAGTTTTAATATTTTGTTTCCAAAGAAAAACCCGGAGTATGCCAACTCCGGGTTTTTTGTATTATAACTATTTTAGTACTTTATTTTACCACTTAATAATTGCACTAGCCCAAGTAAATCCACTACCAAAAGCAGCTAAAACTACTGTATCTCCTGGTTTAATTTTACCTTGTTCCCATGCCTCAGTTAAAGCGATAGGAATAGATGCTGCGGTTGTGTTACCATATTTTTGAATGTTATTAAATACTTGGTCGTCTCTCAATTTAAATTTATTTTGGATAAACTGAGAAATCCTCAAATTAGCTTGATGCGGAATCAACATATCGATATCTGATACTTCAAGATTATTTGCTTTTAAACCTTCATTGATTACTTCACTGAAACGAATTACAGCGTTCTTAAACACAAACTGTCCATTCATGTGCGGATAGTAACTTTCATCATCTGGATCATTATCTGCTAAAATATCTGAAACCCAACGACCACCCATTCCTGGAGCTTTAAGAATCAATTCTTCTGCATGCTGTCCTTCAGAATGTAAATGTGTAGATAGAATTCCTTTCGTTAAATCTTCCTCGCGACTTAACAAGGCTGCTCCAGCTCCATCACCAAAAATTACCGAAACCCCTCTACCGCGAGATGTCATATCCAATCCAGATGAATGCACTTCTGAACCGATAACCAAGATGTTTTTATACATCCCTGTTTTTATATACTGATCTGCAACAGACAATGCATAAACAAAACCAGAACATTGATTTCTAACATCTAATGCACCAATGGTTTTTAAACCTAAATCTCTTTGCACTAAAACTCCAGGTCCTGGAAAATAGTAATCCGGACTTAAAGTCGCAAATACAATAAAGTCAATATCCTCTTTAGCAACCCCAGAGCGTTTAATCGCAATTTCAGCTGCCTTAACTCCCATCGAAGTCGTTGTATCTTCACCAGGTATGATATGTCTTCGCTCCTGAATACCCGTTCTCTCCTGAATCCATTCGTCATTAGTGTCAATGACTTTCGATAAATCGTCATTTGTAACTACGTTATCGGGAACATAAAATCCTAATCCTGTTATTTTTGAATGATACATATTATACGGTTTTATTAAAATAAGATTGCAAATTTAAAACATACTTTAAAATTTAAGCTAAAAAATAGGCACTATTTATTGATTACATAGTAAAACACTTTTGCCGCAAACTTAAAATAGTATTATTATACAAGTTTATGATTTTTTCAGTGATTTTCAGCGACTTGGTTCAAATAAAAATCGAAATAAAAGCGACTAATGCATCGAATAATCTAAATCTATAGGTTGTTCAAAAGTTAAATAGCTATATTTATTTCGAAATCTAATTACATTCAATTATTTTCGAACAAATATTGCAACCATTAATTTAAAATTACTCAAATTATGAAGTTAAAAATTCCTTTCTTCCTTATTCTTGGACTGAGTTTAACAACCTTTGCACAAGAAAATCTAAATTACCAAAAACCATCTAAATCAATACTAGAGCTTGCTGATTACGAGAGAGCTCCTTCGGTTTCTATGGATACCAAAAAAGAGTATTTACTATTATCTTACAGAAATACTTACAAGTCGCTAGATGATTTAAATCAAGATGAATTACGTTTAGGGGGATTGCGAATTAATCCTACTACAAATATTTCAAGTACAGTCACTTACATTAATAATTTAAAGTTACGTAAAGTAAGCGACAAAAAAGAAGTTCAAGTTTCGGGATTGCCTGAAAATGCTAAAATCAGTAATTTGTCTTGGTCTCCAAATGACAAAAAAATTAGTTTTTCTAATACTGCAGCAAAAGGAGTTGAACTTTGGGTTATAGATGTTGTTTCGGCGAAAGCCATGAAATTAACAGAAGCGAATGTAAATGCAAATATTGGAAGTCCATTTAGCTGGCTGAACGATAACGAAACTATTTTGGTTAAAATGTTACCAAAGAATAGAGCAGCACTTTTAGATTCGAAAAATGATTTACCAACAGGTCCGATAATTTCGAACGCAGATGGAGAAAAATCTCAAAATAGAACTTATCCAGATATGTTGAAAAACAAAAATGATGAGGCTAATTTTGAAAACATCATGACATCTGAATTGTACAAAGTTAATTTGAACGGAACAGCAACCTTGTTCATGAAGGCTGATATGTATGCAGGAGAGAGTTTTTCGCCTGACGGAAAATACTTGATGGTAAACACTATTCAAAAACCATTTTCATACATTGTTCCTTTAAGCCGTTTTCCAATAAAATCTACTGTTTATGATAACAATGGAACAGAAGTAAAAGTAGTTAATGAAGTTCCGCTTACAGAGATTATTCCTAAAGGCTTTATGGCGGTTCGAAAAGGAAAAAGAAACATGAGCTGGAGAGCTGACAAACCAGCGACATTAGTTTACGCAGAAGCTTTAGATGGTGGAGATCCAGCAAATAAAGTAGAATTTAGAGACGAAGTTTTTCTTTGGAACGCACCTTTTAATATGGCTGCTACTTCAATGTTAAAAACGCCACAGCGTTACAGCAGAATGATTTGGGGTAATGATAATATTGCTATTGCAACTGATGAATGGTACGACACTCGTAACACAAAAACGTATTTAATCAATCCATCTGATGCGAGTCAAGCTCCAAAAATACTTTTTGATAGAAATTCTCAAGATGCTTATTCCAATCCTGGAAATTTCGAAACAAGAAAAAACGAATACAACAGATACGTTTTAGCGATTGAAAATGACAACGCTTTTTTAGTAGGTGATGGATTTACTAAAAACGGACAATTTCCTTTTATTTCGGAGTATAATTTGAGAACATTAAAAACAAAACGTCTTTATACATCAACGTACACAGATAAAAAAGAAGATATAATTGAGATTGAAGATTTTAAGAAAGGAACTGTATTAGTACAAATCCAATCTAAAAATGAATATCCTAATTACTACATTAGAAATATCAAACAAAAAAACAAATT
This sequence comes from Flavobacterium sp. PL12, assembly GCF_039123485.1. Classification (NCBI taxonomy): domain Bacteria; kingdom Pseudomonadati; phylum Bacteroidota; class Flavobacteriia; order Flavobacteriales; family Flavobacteriaceae; genus Flavobacterium; species Flavobacterium sp. PL12. The sequence continues at coordinate 61,962 of NZ_JBANDI010000012.1, read as the reverse complement.
AACGCCAATCACAAGCTTCAAAAATCCTTTCGAAAGCATTAAAAATGTTAGTAAAGAAGTAATTAAATACAAGCGTAAAGATGGTGTTGAATTATCTGGAACTTTATATTTACCGGTAGGATATGATAAAGCTAAGAAAGAGAAAATGCCACTATTGATTTGGGCTTATCCAGCAGAATACAAAGACAAAAATTCAGCAGGTCAAGTAACTCAGAATCCAAATGAGTTTACATTCCCAAGTTACGGTTCATTCATTTTCTGGGTAACTAAAGGTTATGTAGTTCTTGATGATGCAGCTTTCCCTATTATTGGTGAAGGAACGACTGAACCAAATGATAATTTCATCACACAGTTAGTTGATAATGCAGAGGCAGCTATTAATGCAGTTGACGCATTAGGATATATCAATAGAAAAAAAGTAGCTATAGGTGGTCACTCTTATGGTGCGTTTATGACTGCTAACTTGTTAACACATTCTAACTTATTCACTTGCGGAATTGCTAGAAGTGGTGCTTATAATAGAACATTAACACCTTTTGGATTCCAAAGTGAGCAACGTAACTACTGGGAAACTCCATTAGTGTACAACACGATGTCACCGTTTATGAATGCAGACAAAATGAAAACACCAATGCTTTTAGTTCACGGTGAAGCAGACAACAATCCTGGAACATTTACTTTACAAACAGAACGTTATTTCCAAGCATTGAAAGGTCTTGGCGCTCCTGCGAGAATGGTAATTTTACCAAAAGAGTCGCATGGTTATGCAGCTAAAGAGAATATCCTTCACTTACTATGGGAACAAGATCAGTTCTTAGAAAAGTACTTGAAGAATTAATTTAATTACTGCTAAGAAAGTAAAACAAGTTATTGCCGCAAAGTCACGAAGTCACAAAGTTTTTAAAGGCGATTAGTAACCCATTAAATTCAAGTCTTTCTGCATTAGCTGCAAATGATTGGTAAAATTAAAATCTGCGAATCTGCGGTAAAAAAAGTTTACCAACAATAAATAGAAAACCCCGAAAGTCTAATGATTTTCGGGGTTTGTTTTTTTAAGCTAGCATCAAGAATACTTCCTGATTTAATTCTAGTTCAGAATCGTGTTCAAAGAATATAGCTCTTCGTTCGAATGCAGCTTTTACTAAGTAATGACTGCCTTTAAAATAACACTGTTTCACCACCACTTGCATCATTCCATTTTCAACTACTTTCAGTTGATGTGGATATAATAAAAGCAGTTGGTCCTCTTCTGGTTCTACGTCAATTAATTGCGTTAATCGCAACTCGTTAACTTCGCCAAAAAGAGAGGCGATATATTTTGTAGTTGGATTTTCGTATAAAGTTTTTGAAGGCCCTTTAGCGACTACTCTTCCATTTTGTACTACGATTGTTTCGTCAGAGAAAGATAAAGCATCTGTGCTATCGTGAGTTGCTATAATACAAGTAACTCCTTTATCTTTTAAGTATTTAAATAAATTTCTACGCAATGAGTTTTTTCGAAAAGAATCAATTTGGCTAAACGGTTCATCTAATAGTAGAATTTCTGGTTCTAATGCTAAAACTCTCGCCAGTGCTACTCTTTGTTGTTGTCCACCACTTAAAAACTTAGCTTTTACTTTTGCAAAAGCGGTCATTTCAACCATATCTAATAATTCTTGAACGCGCGCTTTCTTATCTTCAGGATACATATTCGACAAGAACTTACCCACATTTTCCTCAACGGTTATGTATGGCATTAGATCAAAATCTTGTGCTAAGTATTTTATGTAATCTTCTCCTGGAACAAGATTGTGTTTTGGTCCTAAAATAGGTTTATCGTTATAAGTGATCGCTCCACTATTTAGATCGTAAAGTCCGTAGATTAATTTTAGCAAAGTACTTTTACCACAACCGCTTTCGCCAATAATTGCTGTGTTTTTACCTTTATCAATAGTAAAACTAACTTCTTCAAGAACGGGCCTTTCGGTATAAGCGAAGGATATATTTTTTATCTCGAGCATCATCATTATTTAAAGGTGCAAATTTACAATGTTTAATTTGTTTACACCACGATTTGTTTGGGTTTATGATTCATTTAATAGCTAGAAAAAAGAGTATCTAAATCATCATAAAAAATATTGAACCATTAAGAAATTTAAGTTAGTTAAGTCTTAATGAAGCTTAATGTTCTAAATGGTTTATAATGTAAAGCGCTTACTGTAAATCATAAAAAAAGGCCGTTTCACAAAGAAACAGCCCTAATTTATGTAGTAATTACTGGATTACTATTTCCCTTCAGCTTCCGCGTCTTTAATCATTTTTTCGTTTGCTGTAATAGCAAATTCAACACGACGGTTTTGGCTTCTGCCTTCTAATGTTTCATTTGAAGCAATTGGGTCGGCAATTCCTAAACCAGTAACTTGAAATCTACTAGAAGAAACTCCTTTACTGTTTAAATAATTTTTAACTGCAGCAGCTCTTTCTCCTGAAAGTTTCAAATTGTATTCTGCTCTACCAGTATTGTCAGTATATCCGTAGATAGTAATATTAGTATCTGGATATTCAGCAAAAACAGGAACTAATTTATCTAAGTTCGCTTTCGCAGCAGCAGTCAATGAAGATTTGTTTGTATCAAAACGAACAGCATTTTCATTCAAAACTAATTTAATTCCTTCTCCTACACGCACTACTTCAGCACCAGGAAGAACTTCATCAATTTGTCTCGCTTGTTTATCCATTTTGTTACCAATAACTCCACCGGCAACTCCTCCAATAACTCCTCCTAAAACAGCACCCATTGCACCTTTACCACCTTTACCTACGTTGTTTCCTAAAACACCACCTAGAACGGCACCTGCAACAGCTCCTATTCCTGCTCCTCTTTGTGTTTGGTTAGTATTTTTAACCGCTTCACAACTAGTAAACATTGAACCTATAACCATTATCGTTGCAATTGCAACTACTGAAATCTTTTTCATATCTCTATCTTTTTAAATTAATTAACTTTTTGAAACTGATACACTACGTCAGTCATTTTTCCTCCAACGTCGATTTTGTCAACCAATTGGAAAGAAGTTTGTGTTTGATTTGCTAAAGTTAAAATGTAACCATCTTTTACTTTTCTAGCTTTCTCTCCTGCATCTAAAACTTTAAGAACGAATTGTCCGTTTTTGTTAACGAACCAAGTAATTGGTGAACTGAAAGCAACACAATTAGCTTTTGTCAAAGCCATATTTCCTTTGTTATTATTGGAAATAAATTTCCACTTACTTCCTACGAAACAATCTGAATCCGCTAGTTGGAAAGTTTCTACCTTAATATATTGTGATCCTGGATATGTTACCGAAGTAATTTCCCAGTTTCCTTTCATTGCAACCTGCGCCTTAGTATCTGTATTTGTACTCGTAGCTGAAGTTGACTTACATGCAAACATCAAAACTGCTAATGTGCATAATAAAATTACTTTTTTCATTTCTCTAAATTTTAATGAATTAATACTTACACAAAGATACATCTGATTGCGATTAATATGTTTCACAATTATATTATTTTTTATCAAAATTAACGCCTACGACAATTTGTCACTTCCTTTATATTTGGTACTCTATTTGAAAGAATAGTAGGCTATAAAACAAACTTAAAAACTCATAATATGACAACAGGTAAAATTAATGTTTCAGTTGAAAACATCTTTCCCTTAATCAAGAAATTCTTATACAGTGATCATGAAATTTTCTTGCGAGAATTAATTTCGAATGGTACTGATGCAACTTTAAAACTAAAACACTTGACAAGCATTGGCGAAGCTAAAGTGGAATATGGTAATCCTATTATCGAAGTAAAAATCGACAAAGAAGGAAAGAAATTACACATCATCGATCAAGGTTTAGGAATGACCGCTGACGAAGTTGAAAAATACATCAACCAAGTTGCTTTTTCTGGAGCTGAAGAGTTTCTAGATAAATACAAAGATTCTGCTAAAGATTCTGGAATTATCGGTCACTTTGGTCTTGGATTCTATTCGGCTTTTATGGTTGCTGAAAAAGTTGAAATTATCACTAAATCTTTCAAAGATGAACCAGCTGCGCACTGGACATGTGATGGTAGCCCAGAATTCACATTAGAACCAGCTGACAAAACTACTCGCGGAACGGAGATCATTTTGCATATCGCTGAAGATTCGCTAGAATTTCTGGAAGAATCTAAAATTAGCGGTTTACTAAATAAGTACAATAAGTTCATGCCTATTCCAATTAAATTTGGAACAAAGACGGAAAAAATTGAGCAAAAAAAGGGTGAAGAAGTTGCTGAAGAAGATAAAGACAAAACTTTTACTGAAGTAGAAGTTGACAATATCATCAACAACCCAAATCCAGCTTGGACAAAACAACCAAGTGAATTAACTCCTGAGGATTACAAAACTTTCTATCATGAGTTGTATCCAATGCAGTTTGAAGAGCCATTATTCCACATTCACTTGAATGTTGATTATCCGTTTAATTTAACTGGTATTTTATATTTCCCAAAATTAGGTTCTGATTTACAAATTCAGAAAGACAAAATCCAATTGTACCAAAATCAGGTATATGTAACGGATAACGTAGAAGGAATTGTTCCTGAATTTTTAATGATGCTTAAAGGTGTTGTTGATTCGCCAGATATTCCATTGAACGTATCTCGTTCTGGATTGCAAGCAGATGCTGCGGTTAAGAAAATTTCAAATTACATTACTCGTAAAGTAGCAGATAAATTGAAATCGTTGTTTACGGAAAACCGTGCTGATTTCGAACAAAAATGGAATGACATTAAAATCGTTCTAGAATACGGAATGCTTTCTGAAGATAAATTTTATGAAAAAGCAGGTGCTTTTGTTTTATACCCAACAGTAGATGATAAATTTTACACGCTGGAAGAAATAAAAACAAATCTTGCCGCTAATCAAACAGATAAAGACGGTAAACTAGTAGTGTTATACGCTGGAAATAAGGAAGCGCAACACTCTTATATCGAAACAGCAAAAGAAAAAGGTTACGAAGTTTTATTACTGGACTCTCCTATTATCTCTCACTTGATTCAAAAAATTGAAGGTGATAACAGCAATATGACTTTTATCCGTGTCGATTCAGATCATATTGATAACTTAATCAAAAAAGAGGAAACTGCTATTTCTAAATTATCTGAAGAAGAGCAGACAAACTTGAAAACCGTTTTAGAAGCTATCGTTCCTAAACAAACGTACTCAGTTCAACTAGAAGCTTTAGACAGCAACGCATCACCATTTATCATCACGCAACCAGAATTCATGCGTAGAATGAAAGAAATGAGTCAATCCGGTGGTGGCGGAATGTTTGGAATGGGTAATATGCCAGAAATGTACAATTTAGTGGTAAATACTAACTCTGAGTTGGCGACTAACATTTTAAACAATAAGGACGCAGCAGCTCAAGAAAGCTTAATCAAACAAGCCCTTGACTTAGCTAAATTATCACAGAACCTTCTAAAAGGAGAAGCGCTTACCGCTTTTGTAAAAAGAAGTTTTGAGATGATTAAATAAATCCTCCCCTAACCCCTCGAAAGAGGGGAACTAAGACCTGCGAGTGCAAACTTGTGGGTCTTTTTTTTTGGAGCAGAGCGAATGATTTACATAAGAAGTTTTGTCCCGCTATTTACTGCAATCTTTGCTTTTGGCTATCGCCAAAGCAAAGGATTTTCGCTGCTATCGGGGCTAACTTAGAACGTCTTTTTTTATAATTTCTCATGAAAGAAATAAATATTTGTAAGAAAATTTTAATATATTTGGAATTATATAAATTAATCAAAGATATTCCGATTAACCCTAATTACGTTTGAGAAACAAAAATTTAGTGCATATAGTACTATTTAACTGCCGTTTAACTAAACCCATCTGCTAATTGAAATGAGAATTATAGAATGGAATTGCCAAGGGGCATTTAGACTAAAGAATAAAGAGATTTTAGATCTAAGACCGGACATTTTAATTGTCCCAGAGTGTGAACAAGAAGAAAAACTACAATTTGGACGCTTAACACCACAACCAAACGACTTTCTTTGGTATGGTGACACTGGAAAAAAAGGAATTGCAATTTTCTCGTACTCGAATTATAAATTTCGACTTTTAAAAGAATTCAATTCAAATTTTAGATACATAGTTCCACTGGAAGTTACAGATGGAACAAATTCGTTTTTATTATTTGCAATTTGGGCAATGGACAACAAACAAAATCCATTATCAAGATATATTGGACAAGTTTGGAACGCTATCAATTATTATCAAAAGAGCTTACAAGAGAATTCTATATTAATTGGTGATTTTAATAGCAATCAAATTTGGGATGAAAAAGAAAGAGTTGGCAACCACACAGATGTTGTGAATTTTTTAAAGTTACATAATATCGAAAGTCTATATCATAAGCAGTATAAAGAAGAACATGGAAAAGAAAGTAGAAAAACTTTTTTTATGTACCGAAAAATAGAAAGACCTTATCATATCGACTATGTATTTGCATCAAAAGAAATTATAAAAAATGGCTTCAATTTAAAACTTGAATCTTCTGAAAAATGGATAGATAAAAGCGACCATGTTCCAATTGTTTTAGATATTCAACCGTTTAAAAGCAAAATAATATCAAAAAACACTTATGAAGGCATTGCGTCCAAACATTTAAATAATCTGACAGATTTCACGAAGTCAAAATTTGAACAAAAAATTTATGAAAGTGTAATTTTAGCTAAAATTCTAGACGAAGAACCCGAGGACAAGATCAAAATTACTAAGCTTATCAATGATATTGAAATTTTAAAACAAATAGATAAATTAATAATACAATTACACAAAAATGAAACTTAACAGCTAGAGCAAAAAACAAATAAAGCCAGCAGTTAACAGCGATTTTGAAAGATTGCTAAATATTTGATAAATTCACGTTTATCTTTTTTTAGAAATTTCATCTTATCCGAAAACTCTCAGCTCGCTTACATCAGCAACTGTTGTTTAACGCGGGAACGTTAGCTTATATTTGACATAAAAACGAGAAAACTAATATATCAATAAAAACTAAATTATGGAAAAGTGGAATGAATTATGCTATATGCTCTCGGAAAACATTCCTTCTAATATGAGTGAACAATTATTTGAATTAAAGGTAATTCAAGCATTTGAAAAATTAGGATGGAGTGAATATAATAACGAAATAATAGTACGTGAAAGTATTCAAGTAGGAGCATCTAATAGAATCAGTCCAGATTTAGTATTGAAATCAAAAGAGTTGGGAAATCTTTTCGTAGTGGAAGTCAAAAAACCTTCTTTTGAAATTGATAATTTAACTTTTAAAGGACAATTATCATCTTATATGGGAATTATGAGAGTAGATGTAGGAATTCTTATTGGTAATAAAATACAGCTATTTTTAGATGGTAGATTTTTCAAAGAAAATGGAATCATCTTAATTGATGAAATCGATTTTGAAAGAGATAATAACAAAGGACTCAACTTTGTGAAATTATTTAGCAAAGAGAATTATAATAGAGAAAAAATTGAAAATTATGCTAAAGAAAAGACTCTAGAATCAAAAGAAATTGAAGGCTTTAAAAAATTAAAAAATCAATTACTTTCAGGTAATTACAATGAAAAAATAGTCACCTATTTGAAAACTGAACTCCTAAAAGAATATAACGAAAATATCATTGATAAAGTCTTTCAAATATTAGAAGTTAAAATTGCGAATAATAGTAATATATTCCCATTAATAAATCACGAAAGAAAAAGAATCAAAAAATATAACACATTTGAAAATGTCGATATTTCCACTAAAAAACTTCCAATAGGACAATATGTTCGAAAAACATTCAATGATTTGGTAAGTACCAATTCGATTGACAAAAGCGAAATTGAAAGATTGCAACAAGGGAGCTATTCAAAATTAACATTTGACATACAATTCCCTTTTTTAGCTAAAGAAAATTCAAAATATTATGAAAAAATAAGATATTGGAAAAACCCATATCACATAGACGGAGAATTTTATTTCGTTACTTCACAATGGTATGAAGTTCCTGCAAATAATGATAGACCGTACTATGAAGAGTGGCTAAATAAAATGAAACGATAAATGGCAGAAATTTAAAAAAAAGCTTGAAAAACTTGTGATTGAAAATCATACTTTCGAAAAAAACTACCATTATCTAATAGCCTTTTACCAAGATTGAATATCTAGTGGAATAAGCGTCATTTATATTATGATTATTGCGGCAGAAAATGACCCGACCGCGCGGATATATCAACACACTGATAGCGCGGATTTGCAATCCGTGCCCACAAACAAAGGCGAAGCAAAGAAATAAAAATGTCAACAAAATATAAAGCAACAACAACAGAGGAAACTTTTTTTATAACCATAACAACTGTAGGTTGGGTTGATGTATTTACTAGACTAAATCAAAAATATGTCATTATAAATGCTTTGCAACATTGTCAAACCCGACCGCGCGGATATATCAACTCACTGATAGCGCGGATTTGCAATCCGTGCCCACAAATTAAGGCAAAGTGAAGAAATAAAAATAGGCGACCACGCCGATATATCAACTCACTGCTAGCGCGGATTTGCAATCCGTGCCCACAAACTAAGGCAAACTAAAGAAATAAAAATGTCAACGAAATACAAAGCAACAACAACAGAGGAAGCTTTTTTTATAACCATAACAACTGTAGGTTGGGTTGATGTATTTACCAGACTAAATCAAAAATATGTCATTATAAATGCTTTGCAACATTGCCAAACAAATAAAGGATTAGAAATTTATGCATATTGCATTATGAGTAGTCACATTCATTTGCTTTGTAAGGCAACAAATGCTTTTATATTATCGGATGTTATACGTGATTTTAAAAAATTTACGTCAAAAAAGATTATTCAGACAATTATCGATGAGCCCGAGAGTAGAAGAGAATGGATGCTAGATTATTTTGAAAAAGCATGTGCACATCTCAAAAGGGAACAGCATTATAAGATTTGGCAAGATGGATATCATGCAGAAATAGTCGAATCGAATTGGTTTATAAAACAAAAATTAAATTACATACATAATAATCCTGTAAAGGATAAGATTGTTTTGTTAGCTGAAGATTATTTTTTCAGTTCAGCGAGAAATTACGCCAGATTAGACAATGATTTAGAAGTTGTTTTATTAGATATATTTTAGTTTAAAGTAAGAGTTTTATTATTGATAAAGGCATATTAGAAAATCGCTGTGGGCACGGATTGCAAATCCGCGCTATCGTTGTGAGTAGATCTGCGCCGACGAGTTATTAATAAACTTATAGTAGAAAATAGCTGTAGGCACGGATTACAAATCCGCACAATCGTTGTGACTAGATAGATCTGAACGATCAAGCGTATTTATTAGCCAACGTTCTATAGCCAAGTAACTTTATGAAAATATTAATATGAGTATAAAAATAATAATTGTTATTACTCCAGGAACGTAATCTATTTTTGGCTTTTCAGATTCCATTATATATTATTTTTTAATTATGTATTGCACTTTCATGATTGCTTTCCACTTAGTAAATTTAACAATATAATTTTAAATACGCTACTTATAGGATTATGATTAATAAACAATGATAATAAGATCGCACTTCGAGTAGCAAACATCTTCATTAACGATAGCAAGTAAATTATTCTTAAAAAGAATAGCTCTTTCAATAGAAATAAAAGTTGTATAACTATTTTGGGCACGAGCGTGGCTGTAGCGCTAAGGGTGGAAACAAAAGCAGTTACAATTCCAATTAAAATATTTAATGAAAGATAATCTTTTAGACTTTAAAAAAAAATTAGTTATTTAGTTTTTGTGACATCTATTGCGCTATTATATATGCAACTAACCTTTTCATAAATTATGTGTTATATTTGAAACAATAGTCAAACTATTTTCAATAAACTTCTACCATCAAAAAAAATACTAACAATTAAATCCAGTATCAAATGAAACAAATTTACTTTTTAATTTTATTTACTTTTTTATCTTTCAATGTATCAGCAATGCAAATATTTGCAAAAACTTTAACTGGAAAAACTATTGCACTTGAAGTAGAACCCAGTGATTCAATTGAAATTATAAAAGCTAAGATTTATGATAAAGAAGGCATTCCTATAGAAGATCAAATATTAAAATTTGGTGGAGCAACCCTAGAAGACGATAAGACTTTAGCAGATTACAATATACAAAAAGAGAGTACAATTCACATATTTCAAGCTTCGCTCGGGATTTCGAACAACAATGAAATAAATACTGGACTAAAAGTATTTCCTAATCCTTCTGCTGTATATCTGACTGTTTCAGGATTAACGGAAGATAAAAATTATACTATTTTTAACCTTACAGGAAATATAGCAAAAAGAGGAATCACAGGCGATCAAGAGAAAATAAATATTCAAAGTTTACCTACAGGAGTTTACTTCTTGAAATTTGAAAATGGAAGTGTAGCGAAATTCATAAAAGAATAAAGCAAAGTCTGATCTGTTTTGCTTAAAGAAATAATTACCTATTAGGCATTTATGGAACAAGCTCAATCAATATCTTGTGCAAGTGTAAACGTCCAGCTTATTCTAATCAACATGGGCAAACAGATTTAGTTAATTTTTTCGATTAAAGAATAATAGCTTATTTTAATTTAAATAAGAGTGCTATTTAATCTACTATTCGCCAACCTTGAAAATTAAATTTAATTAAATTCCTCCCTGACTTTACTATAAAAACATATCACTACAGACATGAAAACAAAGAAAATAATTTATTTAGGAACACTTTTTTTATTCGTTGCAACAATTTATTCTTGCAAAACAATTCCTGAAAATGCAACAGCAGTGAAGCCATTTAATAAAGAGAAATATCTCGGAAAATGGTATGAAATCGCTAGATTAGATTTTATGTTTGAGAAGAATCTAAATAATACTACCGCAGAATATTCTATAAGGGAAGACGGTAAAATTAAAGTCGATAACAAAGGATACAATATAAAAAAAGGCAAGTGGACGCAAGCAATTGGAAAGGCTAAATTTGTTGGTGATGAAGATATTGCAATGCTGAAAGTGTCTTTCTTTGGACCTTTTTACGCTGGTTATAATGTAATTGCAATTGATAAGGAGTATAAGTATGCTTTAGTCGCAGGAAAGAGTACAAAGTATCTCTGGATTTTATCTCGACAAAATACTATTCCGGAGAATACTAAAAATGATTACTTAAAAATTGCTGAGCGTATAGGCTATAATGTCAAAGATCTTATTTGGGTAAAACATGATAAAAAAAAGTAAGATTAGCATACCATAAACTTACTCAATTATTGAATTTGGCTAACTCTGCTGTTGATTTTTTTGGATATTCTGTAAGACAATTTTAAGCAAATTTAAATACGATTAACCAACAAACTATAGAAATAAATGAACGATAATAGGCTGTCAAAAAACAATAACGAAGATCTAATAAATGAGAAAAAAAATGTAAATTCAACTACTATTCTTAACGCAGTCTTGATTGGACTTCTTGTTGGGATTTCAATTTACAGCACCGCAAAAAATGGACTTGGATTTTTTACCTTTTTTCCACTATTCTTTGTTTATCTTTTGATTAGAAGAAGAAAAATAGTTAAAAAATAATATATTTTCCCTGCTTTTTATAGGTATAATTCTAGCGTATAAGTAATTTTAGCCAGCAAATAAAATAAATCATAAACATGAATAAAATTCTTAAAGTTGCTTTGTTATTTACACTGTTCATTTCAGCGCACATAGTTTTTGCTCAAAAAAGTGACTTCGAATATTATATTGCTGGTACGGACCAAAAACTCTACATTTTAAACCAAGATGGTAAACCGATTAGTAACGAAACCTATTCTTATATTGGAGAGTTTTCTGAAGGGTTATTTTTAATTGAAAAAAGCGGGAAATTTGGATATATTGATAAGAAGGGTGCAATCGTCCTACCTTTTATATACGATCAGGCATCTAAAGTAATGAACGGAGTTGCAGCAGTCCAAATTAATGGGAAATATGGCCTGATAGATCGAAAGGGAAAGTATAAAATTATACCACAATATGAAGAACTTTATTTTGAAAATAATGATTCCGGTTTATTGAAGTTTAAAAACAACGGATTATACGGTCTAATTAATAAAAGTGGCAAAGTAATCATTCCTAATAAATATGAAAATCTTGGCGATATTGAAAATGGTTTTGTTGCAGCAAAAAGTAATGGTAATTATGGCTTGATAGACCTTAAGGATAATGTTATTGCACCATTTAATTATACTTATTTAGGCAGTGTAAAAAACGGATATTCATTTTCATTTAGTGAAAAAGGTAATCCTAAAATGGGTCTGATGAATTTAAGCGGGAAAGTGCTTTTAAATCCAGTTTACGATCATATTTATACGTCACGTGATGAAGTTAGATTAATCGAAAACAGAAAAAAAGGCATCGCTAATAAATACGGAACTGTACTGCTAATACCGGAATACAGAAGTGATTTTGAAGGTTTCAACGACGGATTAATGCTTTTAGAGAAAGATGGAAAATTTGGTTTTACGAACATAAATGGCCAAATTGTAATTGATTTAATTTACGACGCAGCTAGACCTTTCAGCGAAGGTTTAGCGCCAGTTTTAAAAGATGGCAAATGGGGATTTATAAATAAAAAAGGTGAAACCAGTATTGATTTTAAATTCGTTGGCGTGATGGTGTCTTTCCACGATGGTTTTGCAGCTTATGGAAAGAGAAAAGTTTCATCAGGCGGACATTATACTACTGATAAGTGGGGATTGATTGATAAAAAGGGAAACATAGTAATTCAAAACAAATATGACAATGTAATGGTTGCTTATAACAATAATTTTATAGTTGAACTAAACGGTAAGAAATTACTAATTAATGATAAGGAGGAAGTTATAGCACTGTTAAAATACGAGGAAAGTCCAGTGACAATTAGCAATTAAAATTAGTTCAATTTTAATTTTATTAAAATTTCATATTTTCTAATCGTAATACCAAATGGTATTCTTTTACATAACGTACAATCAAATATTTCTAATTCCAGATTTTGACAACTCATAAACATTGTTTTTATTACTACTTTAAACAAATTATTGATGCTGTTTTCAGTATGTAATTCTTTTAAAAAAGACTTTATCAATAGGCAAAATTATACAAGAAAAGTATTTCAGCATTACACGTATTTATATTGTAGTTTTGACCCTCATCCCCAAAAACGCAAAAATTAGCAGTATTGTTAACCAAGCGTGGCAAAAAATCTCAAATCTATGTGGTGGCATTATCTTTTAGTTTTCCTAGGCGCTTTATTATTTGACATAGTACCTTTTCCGTTTGCACCAGCGTTTACGATAATGGTCTTTTTCCAAATCCTATTTAGTTTAAATGTTTGGGCTGTTATTGTTATTGGAGTATTAGGTTCCGTTATTGGTCGCTATATTCTGCTTCTCTACGCTCCGTTAATGGCAAATAAGCTTTTAAAAGCTTCTAAAAATGAAGACATTAAATTTCTTGGTGATAAAATGAATGAGAACAAATGGAAAGGCGCTTTAGTTGTACTCGCGTATTCATTGTTACCTCTTCCTACCACACCTCTTTTTTTAGGGGCTGGAATTTCAAAAATTAAACCCATTTATATTATTATTCCTTTTTTAATTGGGAAATTCACTAGTGATACCATCGCTTTACACTTAGGTAAATTTGCTGCTGAAAATCAACAAGACATTATTGACAATATCTTTTCGTGGCAGTCTATCGCTAGCTTTATGCTTGGATTCTTTATGTTATTTTGCTTGTTTTTTATCGATTGGCGTACCTTGATCCAAAATAAAAAATTAGCTTTTGATTTCAAAATCCTAAATTAATTTTTTCATCCACTATTTTACTAATCCAATTTTGGATTAACGGTCGAATATCTTCATCAAAACATTTATTTTTTTATCGTAACTTAGGATTAAAATTAAGACGATGAAAGTACTTTATATAATTTTGGGAATTTCTGCCGTTGTGTTTGCAGCAGTTCAACTATTCGCCATTAACGGCCAACAAAGCATTGAAACTTATCCTTATAAAGTTGTGAAAAAATACAGTAGTTTTGAAGTGCGCAGTTACGAAGCAACATTGTTTACGGCTGTTAAAATGTCTGGGAATAAATATAAAGAATCCTCTAGTAAAGGATTTTCAGTACTAGCGGGATATATTTTTGGTGGGAACAAAGATAATGAAAAAATCGCAATGACTTCACCTGTAGCAATGTCATTAGGAGATTCAACCACCATGATGTTTATGGTTCCTAAAAAATTTAAGAGAGAAACGCTTCCACAACCTAATGAATCCCAAATCGAATTCCGCGAAGAACCTGCTAAAACTGTTGCTGCAATAACCTTTGGAGGTTGGGCTGATGATCAAAAAATAGCAACTAATAAGCAAAAGTTAATCGCAGCTCTTGAAGTTGAAGGAATTAAATATACCGATAGATTTTACTTTTTAGGCTACAATCCACCTTTTGAAGTCTTCGATCGAAAAAATGAAATTATTGTAGAGCTAGAGAAAAGCACTGCAGACAGTTTCAAGTTATAAAAAATTCGTATGCACAAAAAGTTGTTGTTCTTTGATCTAACCAATTCAGACGCTAAACAAATTGCAGTGAAACAACAATTACTAGAATTACATCAGTTTTAAATCATTTTTTCAATAGTAACCTATCGTCCTGTAGATTCTCTTTTACAGGATTTTTTATTTTTAAAAACTACCGTTAAACCTTTTAATCCTATTATAGTCTTATCAATAGTTTTAACCCAACTCGCAACATTATGGACAATAACATACTTTGGTCATTACGCCTTGGTTTTTCTAGTAAAGAAGCAAAAGCCATTTTAGATTTGGGTTTGACAAAATTCCTTGAAAAGTCTTTTTCTTCGAAAGTAAAAAATGAAATTCCTAATTTCCTTGAAAATAGCCCAAAGACTTTTGACGATTTTAAACAACTCCGAATGCAATATAAAACTGACGGAATTGAAGCGCGAAAGCAACTTCGAATTGCAGAAGCAAAGGTTTCATTGGATATGAAAACATCTTGGATTGAAAAAATGAGAACGGAAGAATTTCCGCTTCGAGAGAAAATGACTTGTTTTTGGCATAACCATTATGTGGCCACATTTCAAAAAGTAAAAGTCAATTATTACATTTATCAACACCAACAAATACTTGAAGAAAATGCATTTGGTAATTTTAGAGAGTTGACTAAAAAAATCTTAAAGAGCAATGCCATGGTTCGCTATTTGGATAACACCGATAACAAAAAAGGCAAAAACAATGAGAATTTGAGCCGGGAGTTATTAGAATTATTTACTCTTGGAATTGGAAATTATACCGAATCTGATATAAAAAATGGCGCTAAAGCTCTTGCTGGTTTAGGAATTGCTGAAGACGGAGCTAAATACCGTCGCGCATTAGAAGATAATGATTCGAAAACTTACTTCGGAAAAACTGGAAACTTTAAATCAGATGATCTGGTTGATATTATTTTCGAACAAAAAGAAATTCCTTACTTGATCACTCGAAAAATCTTGGCTTGGTTTATTTACGACACGCCACAAGATGTCTTAGTTAAATATTACGGTGACTATTTCAGAGAAATGGATTTTGAAATCAAACCTTTACTGACCAAAATTTTTACTGAAGAATTCACAAAAAATAATGCAGGTTCAAAAATTAAAAATCCTCTCGAATATACTTTACAATTAATCTCAGAATTAAATATTGAAAATGTTAATCCTAAAACGATTGTATCTTTTATAAAAGAACAAGGAATGGATTTATACAATCAACCAAATGTAAAAGGTTGGATAGGTGGTAATTCTTGGTTGACCTCACAAGTTTATTTACAACGAAATACTGTTGCGGACTTGCTTTGCAGTGGACGTGGCTTGAATAGAAAAGCGATTAAATCGAAAGAGGAGATGAATGACAAGAATCGCAAAATAAATGGTGCTAAAATTGAGTGGAACAACAGCGGAAATAATAAACAAATTATTGCTGAATTAAAGGAACGCCTACTTTATAATGTTGATGAAGCCACTCAAAAAGACTTTGAAACGATTATAAAATATGATTTCAATTCAAAAGCCGTAAATGCAGACCAAGTTGTTATGCGATTAGTAAACGCAATGGTAAAATTGCCAGAGTATCAATTAATTTAAAATTCTTGAAAATGAACAGAAGAAACTTTTTGACACTTACAGGTACATTTACTGGTGGAGCGCTACTATTACCTGATTTTCTACATGCATTTGGTTCACAAAAAAGCACAATTATTGGCGATCAATGTGTTGTTTTTGTACAACTCAGTGGAGGAAACGATGGATTAAACACGTTTGTTCCTTTTGATAATCCGCTATATTATGACTTGCGTCCAAAAATAGCTTTGTCTAAAAATGATGTGGTAGGGAAAAATCAAGGCATGGCTTTTCATCCTGCTTTAAAAGGTTTTGCAGAGATGCAGCAAAATGGAGATTTATCGGTGATTCAAAATGTAGGATATCCAGAGCCAAATCGCTCTCATTTTAGAAGTCAAGAAATTTGGCAAACCGCATCAGCTTCTAATCAATATATCAATGAAGGTTGGCTGGGTCGCTATCTCGATTTACAATGTAAAGAGCATCAACCTACCGCTGGAATCAACTTAGATAACATTGACAATCTAGCTTTAAAAGGTCTAGAACCTAATTCTATTACTGTTAAGAATCCAAATATTTTTAAAACTAAAAATCAAAAAGAGGAAGCTGGCACTTTATCTTCAAATCCCCACTTAGATTTTGTTCGAAAAATCGCCAATTCAGTAACAGAAGGTTCTGATGAAATTCAGAAGGCATTGACAAAGTCGACAGCAGAAATTAGTTACCCAAAAACAGGTTTGTCTACAAATTTAGCTTGGATTGCCCGATTAATAAAAGGAAATCTAAATTCAAAAGTCTATTATACATCGCTAAATGGTTTTGACACACATGATAATCAACTAGGCATCCAGAATAATAAATTAACCGAATTAAATGATGCGCTTTTCAGTTTTTACACTGATTTAAAAAAGGCTTCTTTGATGCAAAATGTCACGGTTGTGGTGTTTTCAGAATTTGGACGACGAGTAAAAGACAATGGAAACGGAACCGATCACGGAACTGCCGCACCTATGTTCGTCATTGGCGGTAATAACAAAGGAAAAATTATTGGAAACAATCCTAATCTTTCTGATTTAGATCAAGGAGATTTAAAGTACGAAACAGATTTTAGAAGTGTTTACGCTAGTTTACTGAAAGACAAACTAGACTTTGATTACACTACAATAGGAATTCAAAACAAAGCTTTAAAAGGACTATTTTAGAAATTTGTGATTACAGATTAACGATTTTTGATTGAAGATTTTGTGGTTGAAAATAAATTATTTACTTACCGAGATTCTCACATCAAAAATCGTTAATCACAGATCTTAAATAAAAATTATTGATTCAATGTTCCTTCGCTCTCTTCTTTCTTTTCTTTATTTAGTAAACTTGGATCTTCTTTAGCTAACTTATTTTTAGTTGGAATTTTATAATTTACACTAAATCCAAAACGACGCGAATCACTTTTATTAGATAATAGCAACGGCGTGTTGTATGAACTAACAACGGTGCGATTAGAATTGAAAATATCATCAGCACTAACAGATAGCGAAACTTGTCCTTTGAAAAACTTTTTCGAAAAGGTTAAGTCAACTGTATTTCTCATTGGTTTTTCTACAATAAAATAGACATAATTCCCTTTTGGAAACATATAATTGAAGTTGGCAATAAACTTAATCTCTTTTGGTAATACAATTTGTGACATCAAATTAAACATCCAAAAACCATTGGTTTTTATATCTGGAATTTGGTGATATTGATATGCTGTATAAACATATAGAAAGTTCATCGTATCAGGATTAACATTCATTTTCATAGTTTCTTTCAGTCCTTCAGTAAATAACATATAAGGAATAGGCATTCCAATATTAAAGTTATGAACCTTGATTTCTGGTACGTTCACACTAGTATTAACAACAACGTCGTTTGTTAATAAAACTCTATTTACCACCTGGTTTTTAGCAGAACTCACATTATATCCAATAAATGCGTAATCGAAAGCACTTAATTTAACTTCGTAGTTATCGAAAATAGTAGGCTGTAAATTCGGGTTTCCAGTGTAATCTACATTTGGATTTTGATAGTTCGTATTATTTGGATTTAAAGAAGAAGTGCTAGGTAAACTGATTTTCTTATTGTAGTTAACATTAAAATAAATAGCATCGTCAAAGTTATATTGCGCGCTTGCATTTGGAAAAAAACGAAACTGTTTAAAAGGAATTAATGCAGCGGTATTTGTTTTTCCACTGATGTTATAATCTTCTGCTCGACCACCAACAATAAAATTAAATTTATCAAATTTAGTTTGTAATTCACCATAAGCGGCGATAGTTTGTCGTTGATAATCCAGATTAACAACATTCATATTTTGAGCTTCAAAAAGTAGCGATTCGTACAGAGCGCCGAAACTTAATTTCCCTTCGTCAGAAAATGCGATTGGTTGTGAATAATCAACCTTAGCATTGTATAATTTCTGATCAGATGCGTTGTCTAGTATGGAAGTATTGTTAATTCTTGAGTTTAGTATAAAGTCATTTTGACTGTCTTTAAAATTGAACTTAAATTCTAATTTCTTTGCTTTATCATCAAACTTTTTTTGGTACGTAACAACAAAATCTTGGCGTAAACCGTCTGTAAATGAATCGTCATTTGTAGTAAAACCAACTCCATTTCCTATTGTATTACTGCTGTTATTACTATAGTTCAAATCATAGTTAAGCAACAAGCGATCTTTGTCTAAGTCAAAAGTCAAAGCTGACTTTACAAAATTAGTTCTTCCTATTCGATCAGCATTTGTAGCAGAAAGTATTGAGCTTGCATTATTCTCATTTTTGGTCAATGAAGTAAATAAAGTGCTCTCATAATAACTTTGACCTAGATTTAGCTGCCAACCAAAATATTTATTTTTAGCACTCAACAGTAAACTATTATTTACGCGCCATCTTAAGCGATCGTAACTCGTTACATTAGTGCTATTAGTATAAGTAGCACTCAAATATTTTTTAGCGTTTGCATTCGTAATAATATTCATAATCGCGCCACCTGAAGTTGCTGGAAATTCAGCACCTGGTTGCGTTATAATTTCGATTTTTTCAATCGCATTTGCTGGCATTCCTTCTAGAAATGAATTTAGTTCATTTGTAGTAATGTTCAATGGTCTTCCATCTAAATAAACATCTAGTTGCTTGCCTTGATACATCATTCCTGCAATATCAGAAGCGATAAGACCGGGTAACTTTTTAATTCCTTCTAACACAGAACCGGAGTTCAAACTAGGTTGATTTGCAAAATCAAATATGGTACGGTCTGCTTTTTGTTCTACAGCTTTTTTGACTTTTACGATAGACACTTCGTTTAACTCTACCGCTTTTGCAGGCGTTTCTTGAGCCGTTATTGTAAAAAGACCTCCTAAAAGAAATAGGACTAAAAAGAAATTATTTTTCATCATTTAAGTTTTACTATCTATATAGACTCTTGTTAGGACTAATTGTTACATTTAAAACAGCTTATTATTAATGAAATACAACTTTGCTAAAAATTGCTTCAGTTGTATTAGTGTAATTGGCGCGCTATTTTTAGTAAGAATTTAAAATAGATTTGTAGTTGCAGGATATAAACTAAGGATTAATCACGCTTACCTTGTAACTAAAGCCTATCTTTGCCAGCTTTTTAAAATTTAAAAAAATGACAAAGAACAGCGTATTAAAAGGAGTTTTCTTAGTGGCTATAGGCGCAACGAGCTACGGAATGCTAGCGACTTTTGTAAAAATAGCTTATGGCGAAGGGTTTACAACTGCCGAAGTAACTACTTCGCAATTTATATATGGGATTATTGGGATATTTATTTTGAATCTATTTCAAAAGGTAAAAAATAAAAACACAGCAATAAAAGCTACAAAAAAGAATATTGTTCATTTAATGTTGGCAGGAACTTCATTAGGAACGACCAGTCTTTTTTATTATTTGGCTGTTAAATACATTCCCGTATCAATTGGTATTGTCTTACTGATGCAAACGGTTTGGATGGGAGTTTTGTTAGAAATGATTTTAGAGAAAAAAATCCCTTCGACACAAAAAATAGTTTCAGTTGTTATTGTTTTAATTGGAACGGCACTTGCAACTAATTTGATCAATAACGAAGTACAATTAGATTGGCGCGGAATTATGTGGGGCTTTTTGGCGGCAGCCTCATTCACTACTACTATGTTTACAGCAAATCGTGTCGCAGTTAATATTTCGTCTGCACAGCGCAGTCTCTATATGATTTTAGGAGGTGCAGTAATTGTTTTTACTTTTGCTTTGTTTACACAAGTTACTCCGTTCAACTACGACATTTTTATAAAATGGGGAATTATTATGGCTCTTTTTGGAACTATTATTCCACCTATGCTTTTGAATGCAGGCTTTCCACTGACTGGTATTGGACTGGGAAGTATTGTATCAGCATTAGAGCTACCAGTTTCAGTAACGATGGCGTATACTCTACTAAATGAAAATGTAGAACCACTACAATGGTTTGGAATTCTTTTAATTATAGTTGCTATCGTAATCATGAATGTGAATTTCAAAAAAGGAGTTTCAGCAAATACCCATTAAAACTTTAAAAAAACACAATTGAAGTCATTGATTTTTTCATAAATTCGTAAGAAACAAATTTAGTATGGAATTACATTGGCATATATATGTGATGGCGTTTATCTATGTAATCGCAGGAATCAATCATTTTAGAAATCCTCGTCTTTATATCAAAATTATTCCGCCCTATTTCCCAAATCCAAAAGCCTTAAATGCGATAAGTGGAATTGCCGAGATACTATTAGGCATTGGATTATGCATTCCTGTCGTATCTAATTATGCTGCATGGGGCGTAATCGCTTTGTTGATTGCAATTTTTCCAACACACATTTATATGTATTTTGACGAAAAAGCACGAATGGGATTACCTAAATGGGTTTTGCTTTTACGAATGCCTTTACAGCTAGCGTTAATCTACTGGGCTTATCAATATACGTAGACCAATGAATTCATTATTCGACTCCTCGCGAGAACCTTTATTTTTAGGATTAGCTGATGCTGACATTATTTACTATCCTGAATTTTTCGATAAAACATCTGCCGA
The DNA here is from genome assembly GCF_039123485.1 of Flavobacterium sp. PL12. NCBI lineage: Bacteria > Pseudomonadati > Bacteroidota > Flavobacteriia > Flavobacteriales > Flavobacteriaceae > Flavobacterium > Flavobacterium sp. PL12. The sequence goes on along the minus strand of NZ_JBANDI010000012.1, from coordinate 40,639 downwards.
CTTAATGTTTGCTGAATTACAAAAAGATGTTTTGTGGCAGCAGGATCAAATTAGAGTTTATGGCAAGGTTCACCCACAACCGCGACTAACCGCTTTGTATGGAAATGAAGGTCTGAACTATTCCTATTCCAATATTAAAATGCAACCTCATCCATGGAATTTGCTTTTGCAAAAGATAAAAACAGCAGTTGAAAATGTTTCCAAAAATGAATTTAGCACTGTTTTACTTAATTATTATCGCAATGGCAAAGACAGTAATGGCTGGCATGCTGACAACGAAAAAGAATTAGGTACAAATCCAATAATTGCATCGGTAAGTTTTGGTGCTGAACGTGTTTTCCAGTTAAAACACAATACTGACAAAGAGCAAAAAAGAAGTATTATTTTGCAACATGGTAGTTTACTGCTGATGAAAGGAACAACTCAGCATTTCTGGAAACATCAAATCCCCAAAACTGCAAAGCATATTGGATCCCGAATAAACCTCACGTTCAGACTTATAAAGTAATATTTGTATTCAAAATTTATTATATTTGATACTAGTATTTTTATTTATGAATGATCTCATTTCATATTTTTCTACAATATCTTCCTCTCATAGAAGTCTAATCTTAGTGAGCGGAATTACCATATTTTGGCTAATCGAAAATGCCTTTCCACTCTTTAAATTTAATTATAAGAAATGGCATCACGCAGGAATAAATATTTTCTTGACGGGAACTACTATCATAGTTAATTTTTTCTTGGCTTTTATTTTATTAAAAACAGCAGATTGGACTATTTCCAATAATTTTGGCATCTTGCAGTGGCTTCCTGAAATGTCGATTTGGCTTTATGCGCTTGTGGGACTACTTTTACTCGATTTAATTGGAGCTTACTTGGTTCATTTAGTGGAGCACAAAGTGAAGGTTTTATGGCGCTTCCACCTTATTCATCATACTGATACTTGGATTGACACTACAACGGCCAATAGACACCATCCTGGGGAAAGTATTATTCGATTTACATTTACAGCATTAGGAGTTTTAATTATTGGAACACCGATGTGGATGGTGTTTCTTTACCAAACTTTATCTGTAATTGCGACACAATTTAACCACGCTAATATCTCACTACCAAAAAAATTAGACACGCTTTTAAGTTATATTATCGTTTCACCAGACATGCATAAAGTACATCACCATCACGTTTTGCCCTACACTGATAGTAATTATGGAAATATATTTTCTGTTTGGGATCGGTTGTTTGGCACTTTTATGAAATTACCAAACGAGGAAATCGTGTATGGAATAGACACGCATCCCAACGCAAAGCAGCACAATGACTTAAAAAATTTATTGAAAATACCTTTTCAAAAACAGCCAATTAAATAAATAAACAAAATTGTATAAAAAAACAGATCTTTTGATAATATCTAAGTAAATTTTTCTTAATATTGGTACCAAATTAAAAATGTAATTTATTAATCATTAACAACTTATTTGAATTAATTTTCACGTGATGAAAAAGAGTAACCGAAAAGAATTGAACTGGGAGCAAACAGAAAAACTTGTTACAATGGCTTTAGAAGAAAAGAATCCTTTTGAAACTATAAAAAAAGAATTTGGTCTGGCCGAAAAAGAAATTCTGGAAATCATGAAAAAGAAGATGCCAGCAGAAAAATTCGAAATGTGGAGAAAAAAAGCAGTGGCAAATAAACCAAAACCAAAACCAGTTAAAATTGATGATTTTGACGAAGATTTGGACGGTAAATATTATATAAAAAATAAACTAGACTAGTTTTATAACTCCCGTACTACAGGAGTTTTTTTATTTAAATAAAAAAATCCAATCTTTGAATTTTACTTCAGAGATTGGATTTTTTAATAAACCAATTTAAATATTATTTTTCGACTTTTTGAAAATCTTGTCTTACTTTCTGTTCTTTTAAAATACTTTGCATAAAAGGAGCGGTTGCACTTTCAATTTCACTTTCAGTAATCACTAATGCATTAGCATCCTTTACTAATTTTAACCAAGGTTTGGGCGCTTTAAAATCATAAGCACCAAAAACTATAACGGGTGTACCTTTTACTTTCACAGTTTCGGGATTTGCTAATTCCCATTGATCAGCCCAATCATATAATTTACGTGCATCTTTTTCTTGCAATCTCAAACAAGAGTGAGAAGCTGGATAACCAGGTAATGTATATTGATGCCATCCTACACCCAATTTGTTTTCAATATTAAAGTTCCAACGAAGTTCCCACTCATCGTCAAAAGTACTTGTTGTTTCCTCCGCTTTCCAGTTTGTAAAAAACAGTCCCGTTGGAGTTTTATCTTTTTCTCTCCCCATATTAGTAGGACCAGTATAAATCAATTCCCCTTTTTCATAAGCCGCAAATGTTTGCGTAGGATACGAGAAGAAAACAATTTTATTGATTTCTTTTAATGCTGGAACAGATACTGGAAATGGTAAATAAAACTCGATGTCTCCAGTCATATCATCTGGAATAACAACTGAATCCATTTTTCTAAAATTGGCAGCATCAGTTCTATTGACAGCATAAGCAATATTAAAATTAGTGCTGTCACTGCTGTTTTTTGCTAACCACTCTTTAGCACTTTCTAAATGGAATGATCTATTTTTAGGTTCGTTTCTTTCTTTAACAGGAACAGTTTCTACTGTAGAGTCCGTTTTTTCTTGTTGTTTACAAGAAAATATTAAAAGCGCCGTGCTAAATGTTAGAAGAAGGGCTATTTTTTTCATAATCGATATTCTTTTTGTTACTATAAAATTAAAACTTTGATTTTACAAAAATGAGCTATTTACACAGATAAAACATTACACAATTAATACCTTTTCTTGTCTAATTCATACCTAACAAAATCACTAGCTTCGGTCACTTTATACAAATGTTAATAGTATGCCATTTTACTTTTTTAAAGTCAATTAAAAAATCTAATGTTTTAACTTTGCTAATCACAGTACAAAAACTATCAAAATGAACGATTTAAAAAATAAAAATGCCCTTATAACAGGCGCTGGAAAAGGAATTGGTAAAGCAGTAGCGCTTGCATTAGCGAAAGAAGGCGTTAATGTAATTTTAATGTCGAGAACACAATCTGATTTAGATGAAGTAGCAAAAGAAGTGAATGCATTAGGTGTAAAGTCTCTTACTGTAATAGCTGATGTTGCTGATATAGATTCAGTGAATTCGGCTGTGGAGCAAGCTTTAACTGAGTTTAAAACAATTGATATTCTAATTAATAATGCAGGAATTGCTGCCTTTGGCAAATTCTTAGAATTAGAACCAGCAGCTTGGGAAAATATTATCAAGATAAATTTAATGGGAACTTATTATGTAACGCGTGCAGTATTACCTAATATGATTGAAAGACAAGTGGGTGATATCATTAATATTTCGTCAACTGCAGGACTTAATGGAAACGCAATGACTAGTGCGTATAGCGCATCTAAATTTGCAGTTTTAGGATTGACTGACTCGTTGATGCAAGAAGTGCGCAAATACAACATACGTGTTACCGCATTGACGCCAAGTACAGTTGCTACAAACATGGCTAAGGAATTAAATCTTACTGATGGTAATCCAGATAAAGTAATGCAAGCTGAAGATATGGCGGAGTTAATTATCGCGCAGTTGAAATTAAACAGAAGAGTATTTATTAAAAATAGCAGTATTTGGTCTACTAATCCATAATTGCAGTACCTACTAAATTACAAAACCCCTCATAATAAAGGGGTTTTGTTTTTTTTATCTTTAAATTATTGAAAATAACCAAACTTCTTTTAACGATCACCAAGAATAGGATTTAAACTAAGGCTGAAATAAATTCCATCCTAACACTTCCATCTTCATCAATTTTAGTCAGATTGATTTCATGTAATGTATTCACTAATTCTGGGTTCCATGGTGTTTTTACTTTTACGTAATTTTCGGTAAACCCGTGAATATATCCTTCTTTATTTTCGCTTTCAAAAAGTACTGTTCTATTACTTCCTAATTGGCTTTCATAAAACGCACGGCGTTTTTTAACTGACAATCCTCGCATCATTTTACTTCTTTTTGCACGAACATTAGCGGGAACAACTCCTTCCATAGTAGCAGCTTCTGTATTGTCTCTCTCTGAATATGTAAAAACATGTAAATAGGAAATATCCATTTCGTTCAAGAAATTATACGTCTCTAAAAAGTGTTCATCAGTCTCGCCAGGAAAACCAACAATTACATCCACTCCAATGCAGGCATGTGGCATAACTTCACGAATCTTATTTACTCGCTCCGTATAAATTTCGCGCAGGTAACGACGCTTCATCAACTTTAAAATAGCATTGCTACCTGATTGTAAAGGAATATGAAAATGAGGCACAAAAGTTCTACTTTTTGATACAAATTCAATGGTTTCATTTTTTAATAAGTTCGGTTCTATAGACGAAATTCGCAAGCGTTCAATTCCTTCTACTTTGTCTAATTCCTGCACTAACTCTAGAAAAGTATGCTCGTGTTTTTTATTACCAAACTCTCCTTTTCCGTAATCTCCAATATTTACTCCTGTAAGAACAATTTCCTTTATATTTTGATCAGAAATGTCTTTAGCGTTTTTCAACACATTTTGTAATTCATCACTTCTAGAAATTCCTCTTGCTAAGGGAATGGTACAATAGGTGCACTTATAATCACATCCATCTTGCACTTTTAAAAATGCACGAGTTCTATCACCAATAGAATAACTTCCTACATAAAAGTCAGCTTCTGAAATTTCGCAAGAATGTACTTCGCCCATATCATTCTTGGACAAATCATTAATGTAATCAGTAATTTTAAATTTTTCAGTAGCACCTAGAACTAAATCCACACCATCAACCGCAGCTAATTCCTCGGGTTTTAGTTGGGCATAACAACCTACTGCAGCAACAAAAGCTTTGTTATTTAACTTCATTGCTTTCTTTACGATCTGCTTGAATTGCTTATCTGCGTTTTCAGTAACTGAACATGTGTTTATCACATACATATCAGCAACTTCTTCAAAATCTACACGGTCAAATCCTTCATCCTCAATAGAGCGCGCAATAGTTGATGTTTCTGAAAAATTTAATTTACAACCCAGCGTATAAAAAGCAACTTTTTTTCTATTTTCCATAATAACTCTTAAACTAATGAAATCGTTGTCAAAAAATTTAAGTGTGCAAATTTACAAACTATAATCCACTAAATCGAAGCAGTGCAATATTTATTAATAAGGAAATCCGATACTTAAACTACTTTATAGAATAAATATCGGATTATAAGTTATTTTGAATGCATTATCAATTCAATATAAATCTTCTCACCACTTCAGCAACTCCGTGGTTATTATTTGAAGCAACAATAACATCAGCAATATGTCTTAAATCTGGATCAACATTATCAACCCAAACTCCTAGTCCTGCATATTCAATCATCGATAAATCGTTACCAGCATTGCCAACAGCGATAATTTCACATTGTAGAATATTTAATCTGTTTGCTAGAAATTTTACACTCGCTGCTTTGTCAATTCCGTTTGGTGCCACTTCTAAGAAAAATGGCTTTGACATAGAAACACTTAAATGAGGCATCGCTAATTTTAGGTCGGTTTCAATCTTTTTCAGATAACTCGGCTCCTCTAATAATATGCATTTAACTGCCGATGAAGTAACGGCTTCCTTAAAATTAGGAACTTTATTATGTTGAAGTCCTGTTATATTTTTTTCAATTGCTATATATTCTGAATCCGTTTCGCTGACAATTTTACCATCAATATAAGTAATGATATGTGTTTTGCTTGCTACACTGTAATCATACAATTCATGAATTTGTTGTTGCGTCAGAGTTTGTTCAAACAGCACTTTATCTTCCTTCAAGTCAGTAACGACTGCACCGTTAAAAGACAGCATATAAGAATTATTTTGGTCTAATTTTAATTCCTTAGCGAAATTTATCATTGCTAAAGTAGGTCTGCCAGAAGCCAAAACTACGTAAACACCTAACTCTTGAGCTTTAAAAAGCATCTCTTTATTCTCATCTGAAATTTTATGGTCATCTGTCAGCAAGGTGTCATCCATGTCCAGTACCAGCATTTTATATTTCATTTAATTCTTTTAGCAATTAAAATTTGAATTTAGATACTCATTCTAAACTCTTCAATAACTGGATTTACTTTTGCAAATTCTGTTTCTTGAACAAATAATTCTACTGCTAAATCTGAATTTCCAAAACCACCCAATCGAGCAGATTGTATATTATTTTTAGCTACAACATCTACACCTATTGCTTCAATTTTTTCTTGTAGAGCCATAGCAAGAATTTCGCTTCCTGAAAATACTTTCATTAATCCCATGATATTGTTTTTTATTTATTAGTATTAATTCTTTTCTTCTAAATCGTCTTCTTCTAAATCAGATTCATCAACGATGTCATCTTCGTCTTCATCGCCTTCATCCTCTTCCTCTTCATCTTCATCTTCATCCTCTTCATCCATTTCAAAAATGAAAGGTTCAACCAACATTTTTTCAATTAAAATCTCTATTCTTTCTGTGATCTGATTAGCAAAAACAATTCTTTGCGTTTTACTAATACTATTTGAAAGACGCATAATTTTAGTTTCATGGCGTAATTTCAACATAGGATCTGGATCATCTACAATAAACATTTTTAAACGGTTCACATTAAAACCTGCAGTAGTGAACATATCGTTTAATTTATTTGGTGTACCAATCAATACGTCTACTCCTGTAGAAATATAATTTTTGTCGTACTCCATATCTCCTTTGTCGTGCACTCCATAAACCTGCAGTTCAGTATGCTTACCGTATTTTTCAAAAAGCGCTTCCATTTCTAAAACCTTTGCTTTATCTTCTACGATGATTAAAGCACGTGGTGACTCTTCCGTCTCTTTAGCTAATTGCTGAATAACATTCAGTACAATTGTAGTAGTTTTTCCACTTCCTGCTTCAGATATAATTAGACAGTCAGCACCACTTTTTATCGTCGAGAACGTTTCCTGCTGCAGCTCATTAGCTTCAGTTAAACCATTCTCAATTAAAGCTTCTTGTAGCTTTTCGTTTATTTTTTTTAATTTCATTTTTCTATAGCTTAAAGCTTATTCAATATTTATTCGAATGGAACTCTTTAAATTAAGTAACACACTCGTTTTTTTCATAATCCCATTTTCCTCCGGCATCTAAACAACTATCGATTTGAAAAAATCTAAAAAGTTTAAATCCTAAAAATAATACAAGAAGCATTATTACTACAGTGGCAACGTTTTTAAATTTTATCATAACTGTTACCGCTGAAAAGAAAATCTATTTACTAGCAAACAACTTTACATCATTCTCTGAGATTTCTGTTCCTCCAAGAATAATTAATCGTTCGACTACATTCCGCAGTTCCCGAATGTTTCCTGTCCAGTCATATGCTTGCAATAGGTTTATAGCTGCCGCTGAAAACTTCTTCACTGCATTTCCTTGTTCAGTAGCGATTTTATTTGCAAAGTGACTAATCAACATTGGAATATCATCGCGTCTTTCATTTAAAGCAGGAACTTTTATTAGTATTACTGCTAATCGATGGTACAAATCCTCACGGAAACGACCTTCAGCAATTTCCACTTTTAAATCTTTATTAGTAGCCGCAACTACTCGTACATCGACTTTTATATCTTTATCTGCTCCTACTCTAGTAATCATGCTTTCTTGTAAAGCACGTAACACTTTAGCTTGAGCTGAAAGGCTCATATCACCAATTTCATCTAAGAAAATAGTTCCTTTATCTGCTGCTTCAAATTTCCCAGCACGATCTTTCACCGCTGATGTAAAAGCTCCTTTTACATGACCAAACAATTCACTTTCTATCAATTCTGACGGAATAGCAGCACAGTTTACTTCGATTAAAGGAAAATTAGCACGCACACTTTTTTCGTGTAACTGATGCGCTACTAATTCTTTTCCAGTTCCATTTGGACCCGTTATAAGAACTCTGGCTTCCGTTTCTGCTACTTTATCAATCATTACTTTAATGTGATTAATAGCTTCGCTTTCGCCAATCATTTCGTAGTTTTTACTAACCTTTTTCTTTAAGATTTTGTTCTCTACTACGAGTTGTTTTTTGTCTAAAGCATTTCGAACAGTATTCAATAAACGGTTTAAATCTGGTGGTTTTGATATATAATCAAAAGCACCTAAACGCATTGTATTTATTGCAGTTTCCATATCACCGTGACCAGAAATCATTACCATCGGTATTTCAGGTTTGATTTTCTTTACTGCTTCTAGAACCTCAACACCGTCCATTTTAGGCATTTTGATATCACATAAAACAAGATCATAATCGTTATTTTTTATTTTCTCAAATCCTATTAAACCATCTTCTGCTTCTTCTACCTGATAGGTATCATTTTCTTCAGAAAGAATTTTATTTAAAACTCTTCGTATTGCAGCTTCGTCTTCTATTATTAATATTTTCGGCATGTTTTTACTTTTTTTTAATGGCTTAAAATTTACTTTGGCTTATAATTTCGATTTTGTCTTAAAAACTTATATCAACTTGCAAATAATATGCCCTAGCCCCGATTGAAATGAAAATCCTTTTATAATTCGCCCTCGCGAGGAATAAAAGATTGTAATATAAAGCGGGAAATAGCTCCTTAAAATTAATTATTTTTTTTATGGAAACTCAAATAATTGGAATCTTAATATTTCAACCATTTATATAATTCCATCCAACTTGGTTTTTTACCATACATCAAGATTCCTATTCTGTATATTTTTGCTGCAAACCAAACAACAGCAAAAAAGCTAGCAAATAGTAACGTTACTGATATCGCGATTTGCCACAAAGGTACGCCAAACGGAATTCGCATTAGCATTACAATAGGTGAAGTCAGCGGAATCATTGAAAAAATCACTGCAACTGTGCCGTGAGGATCATTAATAACGGTGAAAAAACCGATATAAACGGCTAATATAAGCGGCATCATAATAGGTAATAAAAACTGCTGAGAATCGGTTTGATTGTCAACCGCAGCACCAATGGCAGCATAAAATGAACTGTAAAGAAAGTAACCACCTATGAAATAAATTACAAAACCAATCAAAATACTAGCAATAGGTAAATTCCACAATTCCTTAATATACATTTGAACTGTACCAGCCATTTCCTGTTGAGCTGCATCCATTAATTCAGGTGATATTCGGGCTGTTGGACCAACATTTACACCAAAAAATGCAGAAGCCGCAAACATTAATGACAATCCAATTGCTGCCCAAATAAAGAATTGTAGCAAACCTGCTAACGATGTTCCGATAATTTTCCCAATCATTAACTGAAATGGTTTCACTGAAGAAATAATAATCTCTACAATTCTACTTGTTTTTTCCTCGATTACACTTCGCATTACCATATTACCGTAAATGATGATAAACATCATAATCAAATAACCAAATGCGCCACCAATTCCAATTTTGATCTCATTAAGTCCTTTAACACTTTCTTCTCCAGAAGCTTTAGTCAAGTTAATATTGACATTTGCTTGCGCTTTATTTATGGCTATAGTATCTAAATTAGCATTAACAAGATTAGTCTTTGTCAATTTAGCTTCGATGATATTTTGAATTTTCTGCGTAAACGAAATACTTGGACTATCGTTTGAAATGAACTGAATACTATTTTCTAATTCTTTTGAGTTAGTTGATTTTGGAATATATAAAAGTCCTTCGTAACTTTCATTAGTAATACTATCCTTCAAATACTGCAAATCGATCAGCGATAAATCTAGGTATTTATAATCGCCATCTTTCTTGTTCTTAGACGTAAACTCCTTTACAAATAATCCCGATTCATCATGAATGGCAATTTGTTTTGTATCTGCTTTCATCGAACTCAAATAGCCCACAAAACCTGCTAATGCAACAAACAGTAACGGACTTAGGAAAGTCATAACTATAAAAGATTTATTGCGAACTTTCGAAATAAATTCTCTTTTTATGATTAATGAAATTATGCTCATTTATATGTATAATTTTAGATTAATGATTTTAGATTTAAAATCATAATAGTACGGTTTATTTTTCACTAACGGTTTGAATGAAAATGTCATTAACTGTTGGTATTTTTTCTACAAAGTGATTTACCTGCCCTCTTTTAGTTAACAAACTCAGCAAATCGTTAGGAGTTGCATTTCCTAATTGGATTTCCAACTTTAAAGAATCATTTAAAGATTTAAAGTTAGCTGGTTTAACTGTGAAGTTTTGCGTAATGTCAAACATTAATCCTTCCACATTATCTGATAAAATTCCAACTTCATAACTATTGGTTTTGAATTTCCTTTTTACGTCATTTAGCTTTCCTTCAATCAACTTATTTGACTTATGAATTAATGCGATATGATCGCAAAGTTCCTCGACGCTTTCCATACGATGCGTAGAAAAAATAATAGTAGCTCCATCTTCACGAAGTTTTAATATTTCATCTTTTATAATATTTGCATTCACTGGATCAAAACCAGAAAAAGGCTCGTCAAAAATTAACAATTTTGGCTTGTGCAGAACACAAACGACAAATTGAATTTTTTGCGCCATTCCTTTAGATAATTCTTGAATTTTTTTATTCCACCAACCTTGAATTTCTAATCTATCAAACCAATACTCGAGTTGTTTTTTAGCTTCTGCTTTTGAAAGACCTTTCATTTGCGCTAAATACAAGCATTGCTCTCCTACTTTCATAGTGTTATACAATCCTCTTTCTTCTGGAAGATATCCTATATATTGTACATGCTTGGGTTGTAACTTTTCACCATCTAATAAAATTTGGCCACTATCTGGTAAGGTAATTTGGTTTATAATTCGGATAAGGGAAGTTTTTCCTGCACCGTTTGGACCTAAAAGTCCGTAGATACTTCCTTTTGGGACAGCTAATGTAACTTCATTAAGTGCTACATAATCGCCATAGCGCTTTACTACTTTATTAACCTCAAGTATATTACTCATGCTTTATTTTTAATTGCTGTAAAAGTAAATAATTACTGCCGAAATACTTATGATTATGACACAAAAAACCCATCCTTATTTAATTAAGGATGGGTTTTAGTGTAATAACAGCAATGCAATAATTTGCAAAGCTATCTATGAAAACATATCTTTTACTTTCTCAAAAAATGATTTGTCTGTTTTCTCTGGATTTGGAATAAAATTATCATCTGTTAAAGCATTTTCAAAAAATTGTTTTTGCTCTTTATTTAATGTCTTAGGCGTCCAAACATTTACATGAACTAGTAAATCTCCATTGCCGTAGCCATTAATACTAGGAATTCCTTTTCCTTTTAATCTAAGAATTTTACCAGACTGAATTCCTTCTTCTAACTTAATTCGAACTTTACCATTGATAGCTTCGATATCCTTAGAAATACCAAGAACAGCTTCAGCAAAACTGATGTATAAATCATAGTGTAAATTCTCTCCTTCGCGTTTCAAGAATTCATGTTCTAATTCTTCTATAGCAACGATTAAATCACCTGGAATACTGTTTCCTGGTGCATCATTTCCTTTGCTTGAAACTTTCAATTGCATTCCATCAACAACTCCAGCAGGTATTTTAATAGAAACCGTTTCATCTTCAAGAATCATTCCTTGAGAATCTGCGTTTGCAGGTTTTTTATCTAATATTTGACCTGAACCACTACAAGTAGGACATGTACTAGCTGATTGCATTCGACCTAAAATAGTATTAGTTACACGCATCACTTGCCCTTGACCATTACAAGTAGAGCACGTTTTATAACTCACACCAGATGCTTGTACTTTACGTTTTACTTTAACTTTTTTCTCAACACCGTTAGCAATTTCTTCAAGTGTCAATTTTACTTTTATACGAAGATTACTTCCTTTAGCACGACGAACACCGCCTCCGCCGCCACCTCCGAAGCCGCCAAAACCGCCTCCGAAAATATCACCGAACTGACTAAAGATATCGTCCATGTTCATGCCTCCATGACCACCGCCGCCACCAAAACCACCAGAACCATCAAAAGCTTGATGACCATATTGATCATATTTCGCTTTTTTCTGAGGATCGCTTAAAACTTCATAAGCTTCAGCAGCTAATTTAAATTTTTCCTCTGCCGATTTGTCTCCAGGATTTTTGTCAGGGTGATGCGCTATAGCTTGTTTTCTATATGCTTTTTTAATTTCGCCAGCATCAGCACTTTTTGTAATGCCTAAAATTTCGTAAAAATCTTTTTTCATTTTTATATTTTCTTGCAAACGTAAAGACGTACCTATCTACGACTCTAAATTGACGAATTACTGACCTATAACAACTTTTGGGAAACGAATAATTTTGTCTCCTAACTTATATCCTTTTTCAAGAACATCAACAATTTTACCTTTCATCTTTTCAGATGGAGCAGGAATTTGAGTAATTGCTTCAGCAAAGTCAGCATCAAATGCATCTCCAGCTTTCACATCAACTTGCTCTAAACCTTTAGATACTAAAGTCGTTTTTAATTTCTCATTAATAAGCGCTACACCTTCTAATAAAGGTCCGTCATCAGTTTTGCTGATTTCAGTAATGGCTCTGTCAAAATCGTCTAAGATTGGTAACAATGCTAATAGCACTTCTTGATTAGCCGTTTTGAATAACTCAATACGTTCTTTAGTAGTTCTTCGTTTGTAATTTTCAAATTCAGCAAATAATCGTAAATATTTATCTTTCTCTTTCGCTAAGTCTTGTGTTAATTGCTCTTCTAAGCTTAATTCCTCAACAACAACTTGCTCCTCACCAGCATTAGTATTATCTAATGTTGTCTCCTCTAATTCTTGATCGATTTCTGTATTTTCAGTAGTCATATTACTTGTATTTTTAAAAAAATTCTTAAACTTCATGGTTAATCTTTTCCATGGATTGCAAAAGTACTGCCAATTGTTTTAAAATGTCAAATTGTCATCTTTTTAGAATTTTGACTTTTTAGAAAGTAAAACGGTTAATTAAATTAAATTTTAAGATTATTTTAAGACTATCTATACCTTGTTTTTATATTTTTGTAAAAGTTAGTTTTTGACCAATTTATTTGGTCAAAATTCCAGTGTTTATTCTACACAATTATTAATTCACCATTATATTTAAAAAAAAGCTTCGTTTATTAAAACGAAGCTTTTTTTATACTCTTTAGTCAGATATTAAAGCAAGGCATCTTTTAATTTTTCGAAATCTACTAAAATCTGCTCACCAGTTACTAAATTTTTAAGTGAGTAGGATTTAGAATCTATTTCTTGATCTCCTATTATAACTGCAAATGGAATTGCTCTTTTATCAGCATGCTGAAATTGCTTAGCTACCTTAGCATTATCAGGATATAATTCTACTTTTATTCCTGAAGCTCGTAACTTTTGTATCGCTTGCATCGCATAAAAAGCTTTTGCATCCCCATAATTTATAAACAAAGCTTTTGAAGTTGCAGTAACTGTTTCCGGAAATAAATTTAACTCTTCAATAACCAAATAAATACGATCTAGTCCAAAAGAAATTCCGACTCCACTCATATTTTTCAGTCCAAAAATACCAGTTAAATCGTCGTATCGTCCACCGCCGCCTATAGATCCCATTGCAACTGATTTAGGTGGAGCAACTTCAAAAATAGCACCCGTATAATAATTTAACCCTCTAGCTAAAGTTACATCTAAGTCTAAAATAGCGCTAGCTAAGCCGAGTTTTGCAACATTATCGCATATAAAACGAAGTTCCTCTACTCCTTTCATCCCTTCATCAGAAGCGGAAAGTAAGGAAGATAGTTTTTCTATTTTTTCTGAAATACTTCCTGTAAAGTTGAATAAAGGCTGTACTTTCAAAATTGCATTTTCATCAATTCCTTTCTCGATCATTTCCTTTTTCACACCATCTTCGCCTATTTTATCCAACTTGTCAAGGGCAACAGTGAAATCAATTAATTTATCTGAAGCGCCAATAACCTCAGCAATTCCAGACAAGATCTTTCTATTGTTGATTTTGATTGTTACGCCCTCTAATCCTAAAGTTGTAAAAACAGTATCATATAGTTGCACTAATTCCACTTCCTGCCATAACGATTTAGAGCCAACTACATCAGCGTCACACTGAAAAAACTCTCTGAAACGTCCTTTTTGTGGACGATCCGCACGCCAAACCGGTTGGATTTGGTACCTTTTAAAAGGAAATTCGATTTCGTTTTGATGCTGCACCACATAACGTGCAAACGGAACAGTTAAGTCATAACGCAAGGCTTTTTCAGAAATGCTTGACGTTAGCTTTGTACTGTCTTTATTTTCCAAATGTGCTGAATTGGCTTTCCCCAAATAATCGCCTGAATTTAAAATTTTAAAAATCAATCGATCTCCTTCTTCTCCATACTTTCCCATTAAGGTATCGGAATTTTCGAATGATGGTGTTTCTATAGGTTGGAATCCGAATTTCTCGAAATTACTTTTTATGATTTGAATGATATACTGACGTTTTGCCACCTCAGTTGGTGAAAAATCTCTAGTTCCCTTTGGGATGCTCGGTTTTGATGCCATTTTATGAGTATTGAATTTTATATTTTCAAAAAGTGAAGCTTACAAATACTTCAAAATATGATTTGGTGCAAATATCCTATTTTTTAAATTATTCCAATTACTTAATTCATCATTTTATCTACCAGCTCATAGCCCCGATTGAAGTAAAAATACAGCTGAAGAAAATAATATTGTTTTCTTGCGTAAAAGAGCGACCAGCGGAAGCTCCTTTTAGTCAATTGAAAACAAATTATTTTTGCTGCTGGATTGTAATGTAAAGCGGGAAACAGCTCCCAGTTATAACGATTATAATAAATTACATTTTAGCTGAAGAAAAATTGTAACAAAAATTGTATTTTCGTGTCAAACTTGTATGATGTTAAAATTATTTAAAGAAAATATGCGAATTGCTCTGGGTTCTATAAGAACGCAGTTGCTGCGAACCGTACTTACTGTGATGATTATTGCGATAGGAATTACGGCTTTAGTAAGTATTTTGACCGTTGTTTCGGCTCTTGAGAATACTATTTCTACTGATTTTGCATCAATGGGAGCGAATACTTTTAATATTAAACAATACGAAAATACGACACGAAATCGTGGCGGAAACGAGCGTGAAATCATCAATCCAATTATATCGTATCCTGAAGCAGTTACTTTCAAGAATAAATTCCAATATCCATTTACAGAGACTTCTCTTTCTTTTACAGCTACCTCAGCGGCAGAAGTAAAATTTGAATCCATAAAAACAGATCCTGAAAACTCTATTCTAGGAGTTGATGAATATTTCATGTCAAATTCTGGTTTAGAGACAAGTTTAGGTAGAAATTTTACTGGATTTGATATTGACAACAATGCTTATGTATGTGTTGTAGGTTCTGATTTTGAGAAAGGATTATTAAAGGATGTAAATCCAATAGATAAGGTAATTTCCATAAGAGGTGCTAAATTTAAAGTTATTGGTGTTTTAAAAGAAAAGGGATCCACTTTCGGTAATAATCAAGATTTGAGAGTTTTAATTCCCATACAAGTTGCACGATCATTATTTACAGCGCCCAACATTAATTATACGGTGAGTGTAATGGTTGATAAAAAGGAACTTCTTGAGCAGGCGTTAGATAACGCAACGAGCACAATGCGAAGAGTTAGAAAATTAAGTCCGATTAAAGAGAATAATTTTGGGGTGGTTCGTAGTGATGATTTGATTAATAGAATTCTAGGAATTACACAATATCTTGGACTTGCATCTTGGCTTATTGGGATTATAACCGTTTTAGGATCTTCAATTGCTTTGATGAATATTATGATTGTGTCTGTGACAGAACGTACTCGAGAAATTGGGGTTCGAAAAGCATTAGGCGCTAAGAAAACAACCATTGCTATTCAGTTTTTTATTGAAACCTTGCTTATCGGTCAATTAGGTGGATTAGTTGGAATCATTTTCGGAATTCTAATTGGTTTCGGAATTGCGACTGCAATGGATTTTGCATTTGTCATTCCTTGGGGAGCAATTATGGCTGCTTTTATAACTAGCTTCATTGTTGCTATTGCTTCTGGATTATACCCTGCAATTAAAGCAGCAGTATTAGATCCTATCGAGGCGTTACGTTATGAATAAAGGGGACGAAGTTGAAAGAATAAAGAGCAAAGAATAAAGAGCAAAGAATAAAGAGCAAAGAATAAAAAGGAAAGAATAATGAGAAAAGAATAAAGAGGAAATGACTTTATATTTTGTTGCTTGTATCTAGTGATTTTTATCTCTTATTTTATGTATTTATTTTAATTACAACAAGAAGTATTTTTATTTTTAAGAAATTTATTTTTTTCATTCCAAAAGAGGAGTACTCTCATCAAAGGAGAGCAATAAACAGAAATTCTTCCTTCGTCAGAATGACAAATTTGGAGAGCTAAAACATTAAATAGATAACACTTACCTATCACTTCGTGCCTTTTATCATTCTATCATTACCGTAAATATCTTTTCGTAATTCTACATTTTTGAAATTCATCTCTTCAAGAAGTTCAATCATTTCTTTACCTAAATATTGATTAATTTCAAAATAGAGCGCTCCATTTTCAGACAAGTTTAATAGCGCTAATTGAGCTATTTTTTTATAAAAGATTAAGGCATCATTATCATCAACAAAAAGTGCTAAATGCGGCTCATTGTCTAAAACATTTTTCTTTATTTCTTGCTTTTCAAGATTTCGAACGTACGGAGGATTTGAAACTATGATATCAAACTGTTGTTCTAAATCAGTTGTTTCTAGAATATTTTTATTTAAAAAAGTAACTACTACATTATTTATTTCTGCATTTTTTTGGGCTGTGGCCAAAGCATTTTCAGAAACATCAATGGCAAAAACTTTAGAATGAGCAATATTTTTCGCAATAGAAATTGCAATGCAACCACTGCCAGTACCAATGTCTACGATTTTTAATTCTTGACTTTTAGCTTTTACATTAGAGCTTTCAATTATCCACTGCACTAATTCTTCCGTTTCTTGTCTCGGAATTAACACATTAGCATTAACTTCGAAATCCAGTCCGTAAAAGCTAGTTTTCCCTAACAAATATTGCACTGGAATTTCTTTTTTCAATTGCTCTAGAATTATATTCCAATTATTTATTTCATTCTCAGATAAAACTAAATCAGGTTGTAAAGCAAGATCTATTCTTTTAAGTTGGTGCTTCTCTTCTAAGATTAAATAGAAAAAACTTTCCGCTTCTTCTTCGTCAAAAATGGGTGTTAGTTGTTGGATAAAAGAAGACCTGTATTCTTTAATTTTCATATTTATTTTTTAGAAAGAAAACGATAATAAGAGTGAAGAGTTAGTCTATAATTTTTTCAGCATCCAAACGGGACAACTTACATGACCTGTACTTCCCATGGGAGCATCTATATTTTCGAAGCCTGATTTTTTATATAGCTTTTGTGCATCAAGCATAAATGGCATCGTTTCTAAATAGCAACTTTCAAAACCAAAAGCGATTGCGCTTTGCATGCAAACTGACATCATTTCACTTCCAATTCCTAAACCGCGAATTTCTGGAAGAAAATACATTTTTTGTAATTCACAAACTGTATCACCTTCGTTTTTTAATTGCGCAATCCCTGCACAACCCACTACTCTATCATTATGTTCCACCACGTAATAAGCAGCTTTGGGCTTATTGTACTCTTCAAACATAAGATCCAAGCAAGGATCAGCATAAGCTGTTCCTACTTTAGGAATATCCATTTCATCAAAAACGGAACGTATCAACTCAGCAACTTGCTGATTGTCTTCCTTATTTATTTTTCTAATACTGTAATTTTCCATTTTCTAAAAAATCTAATTATAATCGCAAAAATAGAAATAGTTTGTGTTAAATCTCAAAAGTTTTGAAACAAAATCATCAACTCAAAAATTACTACTTTTACATTGTGAAAATACATGAAAAATACATAAGAAGGTGCATCAAATTAGCTAAAAATGGACTTGGCACAACCTATCCAAACCCCATGGTAGGCAGCGTTATAGTTTATGATGGTAAAATAATTGGCGAGGGTTGGCACAAAATAGCAGGAGAACCGCATGCAGAAGTTAATGCCATACACTCCGTTATAGATAAATCCTTACTTAAAAAATCCACTATTTACGTTAGTTTGGAGCCTTGTAGCCATTTTGGTAAAACACCTCCGTGCTGCAATTTGATTATTGAAAATGAGATTCCAAATGTGGTTATCGGCACCGTAGATCCTAATATAAAAGTAGCAGGAAACGGAATTAAAAAGTTAATCGCGGCGGGAATTAATGTTATTACTGCTGTCTTAGAAAACGAATGTAATGAATTGAATAAACGTTTTTTTACTTTCCACCAGAAAAAGCGACCTCATGTAATTTTAAAATGGGCAGAGAGCGCGGATGGCTTTATTGCTCCTTCGCAAAAAACGGAGCAAAAACCTGTTTGGATTACCACTACTTACTCGAGGCAATTAGTACATAAATGGCGTAGCGAGGAACAAGCAATTCTTGTGGGAACACAAACAGTTATTGATGATAATCCAAAATTAGACGTTAGAGATTGGTATGGTACAAATCCTATTCGTGTCGTTTTAGACCAAAAGAGTAGAGTTTCTAAAAATAGTCATGTTCTTGATAATCAAGTCAAAACTATTTTATTCTCTAGTATCGAAAGCACGAATGCAGAAGAAAACACTATCTTTGAAAGTATCAATTTCGAAAAAGACCTCGCTGATCAGATCTTGAATTCGCTTTATAAGCATAACATTCAATCGGTGATAATTGAAGGCGGAACACAAACACTACAGAATTTTATTGATGCTAATTTATGGGATGAAGCAAGAGTTTTTATTAGTGAAAATAAATTTATTTCAGGAACTAAAGCACCACTTTTTCAGCACAAACCAGTAAAAAAACTATTCATAGGTACTAACCAACTTATAATTTCAAGAAATCATGATTAATACAATAATATTTGATTTTGGCGATATATTTATCAATTTAGATAAACAAGCAACTGTATCAGAATTTAAAAAATTAGGGATTACGGAATGGAGTACTGAAATGCATGATTTAAATATGCAATTTGAGACAGGAAAAATTTCACGTGACAATTTTATTAAAGGATTACAAAAAAATATTCCTAATGCTACCGCAGATGAAATAACAAAGGCATGGAATGCTATTTTACTTGATTTCCCTTTATATCGACTGGAGTTTTTACAATTGCTTTCTAATAACTACCGATTATTTTTACTTTCAAATACTGATGCTATTCACATTGACACTTTCGAACAAAGAAATGGCATTTCATTTTACAGCGATTTTTACCAATGCTTTGAAAAAGTTTATTTCTCGTTCGAAATTGGTTTAAGAAAACCAGATTTAGAAATTTACAAACATTTGATTAACAATCATGAATTAGATCCCAAACGAACACTTTTTGTGGATGACAAAAAAGAAAATACTGATGCAGCTCTTTCATTAGGATTTCAAGTTTGGAATTTACAAGTTGGACAAGAGGATGTTGTTGAGCTACTTGAAAAAAATATAATTTAGAAAATACACTTTTTTTGGAAATTAAAGACACCTACAATACAATTGAATATTCCTCAGAAGAATTATTATTCAAAGAAAAAAACAGCAAATTTTTCGGATATGCTTTCCCAATATCAACCGAAGATGAAGTCAAACCACTAATTGAAACTTTACGTAAACAGCATCCTAATGCTGGACATTTTTGCTACGCTTATCAAATAGGCACTGATGCTTTTATCTACCGTGCAAATGATGACGGCGAACCTAGTAACACTGCTGGAATGCCCATTTATGGTCAAATCCAGTCTTTTTCACTGACAAATGTGCTTATCGTAGTAGTACGAATTTTTGGTGGTGTAAAACTGGGTGTAGGAGGTTTAATTTCTGCTTATAAAACTACTGCCCAGTTAGTTCTAGAAAGTTGCGAAATTGTAGAGAAAACAATCGATATTCACTTTGCCATTTCATTTGATTATAAAAACATGAATAAAGTGATGCGAGTAATCAAAGAGAAAAAGCTTGATATTGAAAATCAAGAAATGGAACTAAATGAAATTTCAGGATTGCCAATGGGAAAAATTAAAATTAAAACGCGAAAAAAAAATGCCGAAATGATATTCGACATTTTTAATTTTATGTTTGAAATTGAAATAAATCGCATTTAATTTCTAATTAAAAAGCTTTTATTTTACTCTTTAATCAAGTGTCTTAAACAATTCTAAAATATTATCTGGTGGAGCTGTTGGTCGTCCTGTTTTTAAGGACACAAAAACCAAAATAAAATGGGCAGTTGTTAATAACTCATCAGATTCATTATAAATAGCACAATCAAATTCTATCTTTACGGACGACCGACTTTTAAAAACGGTATGAACCGTCAACAACTCATCATAACGCGCTGACTTTTTATAATTTATATTCATTGAAACAATTGGAAGCGCAATACCATTTTCTTCCATAGCTTTATACGAAATCCCTTTATCTCTAAGCCATTCCACGCGTCCTATCTCAAAATAAGGAATGTAATTTCCGTGATAAACGACTCCCATTTGGTCTGTTTCTGAGTATCGAACCCTTACTTCTGTTTTATGATCTTTCATTAGTTTTTTGTTAAAAATTTTGATTCTAAAGAACCCCTTACGACAATTATTCGGGAAATTATAACCCCATAAATTTTTTTTTATAGAAATTTGTTCACATATTTGTTACCCCGATAATAGATAACAAAACATCTTTTTTTTAGTAAGATAAAAATTACCAATTAAAAAACAACTTAATAGAATATATGAACAAAACTGCTCAATCAGTATGGGAAAACTGTTTGTCTTTTATCAAAGACAACATCCAAGATCAAGCTTACAAAACTTGGTTTGAACCAATCAAGTCAGTTGAACTTACCGATAACGCTTTGTATATTCAAGTTCCAAGTAAATTCTTTTATGAATGGTTGGAAGAGCACTATGTAAAATTACTAAAAGTGGCATTAACTAAAGAACTTGGAAAAAACGCTAAGTTACTTTATAAAATTAGAATGGAAAACACTTATGGCAATAAACAACCGTTCACAGAACAGTTACCAAGCGCCAATAGAGTTCCTATGAAACCACAAGAAGTTGATGCTCCATTTAAAAACTTAAACCCTGAATTAAAAAATCCTTTTGTAATTCCTGGAATTCGCAATTTAAAAATCGAATCTCAATTAAATGCAAATTATAGTTTTGACAATTTCTTAGAAGGTGATTCAAATAGATTAGCGCGTTCTGCAGGAATGGCTGTTGCCAATAAGCCTGGTGGAACATCGTTTAATCCATTGTTAATCTTTGGTGGAGTTGGTCTTGGAAAAACACACCTAGCGCATGCTATTGGTGTAGAAATAAAAGATAAATATCCAGAGAAAACAGTTTTGTATATCTCTGCTGAAATTTTCACACAACAATACATCGATTCGGTAAAGAAAAATAACCGAAATGACTTTATCCATTTTTATCAATTAATTGATGTTTTAATCATTGATGACGTTCAATTCCTTTCTGGTAAAACTGGAACTCAAGATGTGTTTTTTCATATATTCAATTACTTACACCAAAATGGTAAGCAAGTGATTTTGACTTCGGACAAAGCGCCTGTTGATATGCAGGATATCGAACAACGTTTGTTATCTCGTTTCAAATGGGGATTGTCTGCTGAGATTCACCAACCAGATTACGAAACACGTATTTCTATCTTGAAGAATATACTTTACAGAGATGGTGTAGAGATTCCTGAAGAAATTGTAGAATATGTTGCCCGTAATATCAAATCAAACGTAAGAGAGCTTGAAGGAGCAATCATTTCATTGATAGCACAATCTTCTTTTAATAAAAAAGAAGTAACGCTTGAACTTGCAAAAAGCGTTGTTGAAAAATTCGTTAAAAATGTAAAAAGAGAAATCTCTATTGATTACATTCAAAAGATTGTTTCGGATTATTTCCAATTAGATTTAGAAACATTACAATCAAAAACGAGAAAAAGACACGTTGTACAAGCAAGGCAATTAGCTATGTTTTTTGCAAAGAAATTCACTAAAGCTTCATTAGCTAATATTGGTTCTCAAATTGGAGATCGCGATCATGCTACCGTTTTACATGCTTGTAAAACCGTTGATAACTTAGTTGCAACTGATAAGCAATTCAAGAAGTTTGTTGAAGATATCCATAAAAAACTAACGCTATAAACGCTTTTATGTCTGTTAAAATTTTAATGGTTTGTTTAGGAAATATCTGTAGATCACCTTTAGCCGAAGGAATTCTAGCTTCTAAACTTCCAAAAGATAAATTCAAAGTTGATTCAGCTGGAACAGGAAATTGGCATGTTGGCCATTCGCCTGACGAACGCTCTATTGCTGTTGCAAAAAAAAATAAAATAAGCATCTCCTATCAAAAAGGACGTCAATTCACCGAATCTGACTTCGACAATTTTGATTATATCTATGTTATGGATAGCTCTAATTACAGCAATGTAATAGCATTAGCTAAAACGCAAGATCATAAAGATAAAGTTCAAATGATTTTGAATGATTTATTTCCAAATGAAAATGTAGACGTACCAGATCCTTATTTTGGTTTACCAAATGGTTTTGAAATTGTTTACAATATGCTCGATGAAGTCTGTGATGTAATCTCGCAAAGATTAATAGAAAAACACCAATAATTTTATAAAAATTGTTGGTGTTTTTTTTCTACAGTCTTCTTATCTATTTTTCCAAATTATAACTAATTATCAAAGTAACTAATTAACGTTAGGAATATACAAACACTTATGAAAGCAAGCACTAACTTAGGAAAACTTTATCTGATCCCAACTACAATGGGTGATTGCGATCCTATGGATGTTTTACCACAAACCATAAAAAGAAGTATTGATCTAATTGATTATTACATTGTTGAAAATGACAAAACTGCCCGTAAATCTATAAAAGAAGTTAGCGCAGAGAAAAAGCAATCAGAGTTAAAACTATTTGTTTTAAACAAGCATACGGAGACTAAAGAACATTTAGACTTTATAAAACCTTTATTAGAAGGAATTAATATGGGTTTAATGAGCGAAGCAGGTTGTCCTGGCGTTGCTGATCCTGGCGCTGTAATTGTAAAATTAGCCCACGAACGAGGAATACAAGTTGTGCCATTAGTTGGACCTTCATCAATTTTACTTGCTATGATGGCCTCAGGAATGAATGGGCAAAGTTTTACCTTTCATGGTTATTTACCCATAGAAAAAAACGACAAGAAAGCG
The DNA here is from genome assembly GCF_039123485.1 of Flavobacterium sp. PL12. Classification (NCBI taxonomy): domain Bacteria; kingdom Pseudomonadati; phylum Bacteroidota; class Flavobacteriia; order Flavobacteriales; family Flavobacteriaceae; genus Flavobacterium; species Flavobacterium sp. PL12. The sequence continues at coordinate 17,278 of NZ_JBANDI010000012.1, read as the reverse complement.
AGTTTCAAAACTTTAGAACGCGTATCATTCGAAAAAAATCAATCTCAAATTTTTATTGAAACTCCATACAGAAATAATAAATTATTAGAAGATTTGCTGCAAACGCTGCATCCTGAAACGCACTTATGTATCGCAACTGATATTACGTTGCCTACAGAGTACATCAAAACTAAAAAAATAGCGGCTTGGAAAAAAGAAACAGTCGATTTACATAAACGACCTACAATTTTTATCATCCATAAGATGTAGATCTAGAATAAATAGCTCTATTTGAAATACTTTTAAAATTCTAAAAATTCTTTTTAAAGCTATTTAGTCGAAAGTAAAAAGCAAAACAGTAATCATTAATTCTAATTATAAAATGTCTATTTTTATAGTTAGAATTAATGATTTTTTTTATGAGCAAACTCCCCAATATTGGTACAAGTATATTTACTATAATGTCAAAAATGGCCGCTGAACACAATGCCATCAATTTATCACAAGGTTTTCCAAACTTTCCGGTTGATAAAAGATTAACAGATATTATTGCAAAACTCGCCAGCGAAAATGTGCACCAATACACTCCAATGTCTGGTTACCCGCCTTTACTTTTAAAAATAGCTAAACTCACAAATCAATCCTACTCGAGAGTTATCGATCCTGAAAAGGAAATTTTAGTAACTGCAGGAGCGACGCAAGGAATATTCACAGCTATAACTGCTCTAATAAAAGCAGATGACGAAGTGATCATTTTAGACCCGAGTTATGATTGTTATGAAGCACCAGTTTTACTTTGTAATGCCAAGCCAATTAGAGTTGCACTAAACGATGATTATACTCCAAACTGGGAAAATATTGAAAATGCTTGCTCTTCTAAAACTAAGATGATCATCATAAACAATCCGCACAACCCTACTGGAAAAATTTTGAAGCAAGCGGATTTTGAAGCATTGGAAAAAATTTTAGACAAATATCCCAACATGCTCCTTTTATCTGATGAAGTGTATGAATACATCACTTTTGAAGAGAAACATATCTCAACAAATAATAGAGAAAAACTGATCAATCGTTCTATCATTATATCTTCTTTTGGAAAATCATTTCATATTACTGGATGGAAAATAGGCTATTTGATTGCTCCAGAAAATTTAATGATCGAAATTAAAAAAGTACATCAATTTTTAGTTTTTAGCGTTAACAGCATTTGCCAAGTGGCTATCAGTGAATATTTAGAAGTGGTCTCTACTGATGACATCAAGAAAATGTATCAAGAGAAACGAGATTATTTTAGAGGCTTATTACATGGAAGTCGTTTTAAATTGATGCCTTGCGAGGGAACTTATTTTCAAGTTGCTTCATTCGCTGAAATATCAAATGAAAGTGACATAAATTTTTGTAAAAGATTAATCACAGAACATGGCGTTGCTGCAATTCCAATCTCCACTTTTTATGGGGACGGAAAAGATCTAAGTCTAATTCGCTTTTGTTTTGCAAAAGACAATGCGACATTAGAAGCAGCTGCTAAAAGATTGTGTAGCATATAAAGATACTGATTTATTTATTTTTATTATGCACGCATACTATTTGATTTCGTTATATTTACAATTGAAAAATTATATATTATGAGTTATACAGATAAAATGTTACGTGATGATGCTTTAAAAGGTAAAGTTATAGTCGTAACAGGAGGCGGAAGTGGATTAGGAAAAGCTATGACTAAATATTTCCTAGAACTAGGAGCTAAAGTTGTCATTACCTCAAGAGACTTAGAGAAACTAAAAAACACTGCAAAAGAATTAGAATCAGAAACTGGAGGGTCTTGTCTTCCTATACAATGTGACGTGCGTCACTACGAAGAGGTTGAGAACATGTTACAAGAAGTACTAAAAGCTTTTGGTAAAGTAGATGTTTTACTTAATAATGCAGCGGGAAACTTCATCTCACCTACTGAGCGTTTGTCAGCTAACGCATTTGATACTGTAATTGATATTGTACTAAAAGGAACTAAAAATTGTACGCTTGCTTTCGGAAAACATTGGATTGACACTAAACAAAAAACTTCAACAGTTTTAAATATTGTTACAACTTATGCCTGGACAGGTTCTGCTTATGTCGTTCCCAGCGCTACTGCAAAAGCTGGAGTTTTAGCCATGACTAGAAGTCTTGCTGTAGAATGGGCAAAATACGGCATTCGTACTAATGCGATTGCCCCCGGTCCATTTCCAACAAAAGGTGCTTGGGACCGATTGTTGCCTGGAGATTTAGCAGAGAAATTTGATATGGCAAAGAAAGTTCCTGTGCAACGTGTAGGCGATCATCAAGAATTAGCCAATTTAGCAGCGTATCTCGTTTCTGACTTTTCAGCTTATGTAAATGGTGAAGTAGTGGTAATTGATGGCGGTGAGTGGTTAAAAGGTGCTGGCCAATTTAATTTATTAGAAGCAATTCCAGAAGAGCTGTGGGATCAACTTGAAATGATGATCAAAGCAAAAAAGAACAAATAAGATTAATTGAACAACGTAATATATAAAGATGCCCCAAATAGTGTCTAACTTTTTAGGGCATTTATATTTTAAAATTAATGCTGATAGTTACTATGGAGTAAGCACTATAGTTTTCATTTATAGATGAACTAATGCACGACTAATATTCTCCAAACTATAATTCCATAGGTACTTCCATCAATAAAATTTCTGCTCCTTCGGAATCAGCAGTTATTTCGATAGATTGTTTATCCCAAATTCCTAAACCATCACGTTCGTTAAGATGAATGTCCCCTATTGTAAAATCACCTTTTAATACAAAGGCATAAATTCCGTTTCCTGATTTTTTTAATTGATAAGAACTTGAGAATTCTTTATCAAATTTCCCTATGTGGAACCAAGCATCTTGATGGATCCAGACACCTTCATCATCTGGATTAGGAGATAAAATTTGTTGTAATTTATTGTGTCGATCTTTAAGATCAAGAGAGATCTGGTCGTAACGAGGACTTACATTTTTTTTGTTTGGATAAATCCAAATCTGTAAGAACTTCACAAATTGATTATTGTTCTTATTTTTCTCACTATGGAAAATACCTGTTCCGGCGCTCATAACTTGGATATCACCTTCTTTGATGACCGTAGTATTTCCCATGCTGTCTTGATGCTCTAAATCACCTTCAAGAGGAATAGAAATAATCTCCATATTATCATGTGGATGTTTCCCAAAACCCATTCCCTGATTTACTTTGTCGTCATTTAGTACTTGCAATACCCCAAAATTCATACGATCCTGATTTTGGTAATTTGCAAAACTGAAAGTATGATAGGATTCTAACCATCCATGATCGCCATGACCGCGAGTATTCGCTTTGTGTAAGATGAAATGATTTAATTTCTGATCCTCTAAACTACTGTTACTTTCCATTTTCTTTTACTTTAATTCTACGGTACAAAGTTGCGCTAAAAGAAAAGCAATTGCATTGAACTAGGACAAGAAATGAAATAAGTAAAATTTAATGTTTTATCATTTTTTTTCTAATCTTACTAAGAAATTCAGCAGAAATACCTAAATAGGAGGCTATGTAACGCTGTGCAACACGTTGAGGAAGTGCCGGATATTGTTCTAGAAACTCAGCATATTTTTCTGTTGCTGTTTTAGAAATAGTATTGAATAAGCGGTCTTGAGTAACGGCTAAGCTGCGTTGCATTAAAATTCTAAAAGCACGTTCAAATTTTGGTGCTCTACTAAACAATTCTTCTTTAGTTGTAGGGTTGAATAGGAAGAATTCACAATCTTCTAAAGTTTCAATATAAACTCTACTTGGATTTTTCTCGTAAATACTAAACGAAATGTCACTTATCCACGAATTTTCTATGGCAAACTGCAGAATTACTTCAAAACCGTTTGCATCAATATAATATTTACGCACACATCCTTTAATTACAAAAGCTTCAAAGTTGCACATTTCACCTTCGTGAAGAAGAATAGTTTTCTTTGGAATAGCTTTATATTCTAAAAGAGAATTAAAAATCTTTAATTCATCTACATTGAAAGACACATACCGCTCTATGTTCTTGTTGATTTGGGAATACACTTTTCTGATTTTTAGAAACTAAAGGTAAAAAATGTATATCAATACCACTCAATACATATATTAAATTAGCAAATATTCTACTAAAACAAAATTCACTCCCGATTAAATTCCTATTTTTGTGCTACTATAAATATAACAAAAAATTTATGCTGATTATTGGAATTGCAGGTGGTACGGGAAGCGGGAAAACAACCGTTGTACATCAGATTATGAATGAGTTACCAGAAACAGAAGTCGGTATCATTTCTCAGGACTCATATTACAAAGAAAATCACGGACTTTCATTCGATGAAAGAGCGTTAATTAATTTTGATCATCCTCGCGCAATAGATTTTGATTTGTTAGTGGCTCATTTAAAGGAATTAAAAGAAGGGAATAACATTAATCAGCCTGTTTATTCCTTTGTAACTCATAATAGAACTGACGACACCGTATTTACACATCCTAGAAAAGTAATGATCGTGGAAGGTATTTTGATACTAGCAAATCCAGAATTAAGAGAGTTATTTGATGTTAAAATTTTCGTTCACGCTGACTCTGATGAACGATTAATTCGTCGTATGAAACGCGATATTGCAGAACGTGGTCGAGACATGACCGAAGTAATCAATAGATATCAAACGACTTTAAAGCCCATGCATGAACAGTTTATAGAACCTACAAAAGCATTTGCAGATATTATTATTCCAAATGACAAATATAATACCGTGGCTATAGACGTAGTACGGGCGGTTATCAATCAAAAAATACTGTAACTTAGTTGTTACTTACTTTTGTTAATGATTAGGAGCTAATCCCGCTTTACATTGCAATCTTTTTCCCTCTTAAGAAAGAGAAAAAAAGGATTTCCATTGCAATCGGGGCTAAAAGTAAAAAAAATGAAAAATCCACATAAAGACAAATCCTGGTTTAAATTTTTAAGTAACAAATACGTTTGGGTTTTGTTATTCTTTTTTACGTGGATGATTTTTTTAGATAACTACTCTTATTTTGACCACCGAATTTTAGATCAACAAATAGAAGATCTTGAAGATAACGCTGCTTATTATAAGGAAGAAATAAAAAAAGATCAACAAAATATTAAGCAGTTGAAAAACCCTGAACAAACAGAAAAATATGCTCGCGAAAAATATTACATGAAAAAAGAGAACGAAGATATTTACCTTATAGAATTTGAAGGCGACACAATTGAAAAAAAATAATTACGCACATAATTATTAAAAAATCATATAATAATACACAAAATGGCTGCTACACTTTTTGACGATTTCAATACTATTTCTTCTAAACAATGGAAACAAAAAATCCAGTTTGAACTAAAGGGAGCAGATTATAATGAAACTTTAGTTTGGAATTCTCCCGAGGACATACAAGTAAAACCATTTTATCATAAGGATGAGCTGACTAAAACATACTCAGTGGCCACTAAAGCGACTGAGTTTAAAATATGCCAAAACATATTTGTTTATGATGTTGAAAAGTCAATAGAAAGAGCCATCGACACCTTGAATCGCGGCGCAAATAGTTTAAGATTTTCAATCGAAAATGAATCCATTGATGTTACAAAATTATTAGAAAACATACCATTAAACGACGTTACAGTTTATTTTAATCTTAGCTTTATTTCAATCGATTTCGTAACAAAGATTGATGCTTTTGCAAGTAAAAATAACATCACTATATTTTGTAGCCTCGATCCCATAGGACAATTAGCAAAAGATGGGAATTGGTTTTCAACCAAAGAAAAAAATAATTTTGAAACGCTAAATTTACTTTCAAAACAAACAAAATCAATTTCTTTAGTAAGCATTAATGCTGCTTTGTATCAAAATGCAGGTGCGACTATTGTTCAGCAAATAGCGTATAGTTTAGGTCAGGCAAATGAATATTTCAATAGAATTGATACTATCAATCAACCCATAGTTTTTGAGGTAGCAGTTGGTACAAATTACTTTTTTGAGATCGCAAAACTGCGTGCGTTACGATTATTATTTAAACTGATAGCAAAGGAATACAATCATAATTTAGATTGTAATATTATTGTTTCTCCTACTAAACGAAACAAAACATTGTACGACTACAATGTGAATATGTTGCGAACTACAACAGAATGTATGAGTGCGATTATTGGTGGAGCAGATGCTATATCAAATCTACCTTACGATGCTTTATATCATAAAGACAACGAATTTGGTGATCGTATTGCTAGAAACCAATTGTTAATTTTAAAAAATGAAAGCTATTTTGATAAAGTGAATAATCCAGCGGATGGAAGTTATTACATAGAAACGTTAACAAATCAATTAGCTGAAAAAGCACTCGCTTTATTTAAAGACATCGAAGCAAGTGGAGGTTTTCTGAAGCAGCTAAATGATGGAATCATAAAAAGAAAAATTCAAGAAAGCGCGGACGTCGAGCAAAATTTATTCGATACTGGTAAAGAAATTTTATTGGGCACAAATAAGCATCCTAATAAACAAGATAGAATGAAAGGTGATTTAGAATTATTCCCTTTTGTAAAACAAAACCCAAGAAAAACGCTTATAAAGCCAATTATTGAGAAACGTTTGGCTGAAAAAATTGAGCAAGAACGATTGAAATTAGAAGATAATTAAACGTTTTAAATAATTGATTGGCAAGTTTTAATTTGGTAAAATAGAAATGAGAAAAGACATACAACATATAAAACTAGAGAAACCAGAAAGTAAATCAGTGGTTTTACAAGAAAAAAGCTTTCTAACTGCTGAGAATATCGAACTGAAAGCAACTTATTCTGAAAAAGATATTGAGAACCTTAATCATCTTGACTTTGGAGCTGGTTTTGCACCAAATTTAAGAGGACCTTACGCTACCATGTACGTCCGTAGACCTTGGACTGTACGTCAATATGCTGGATTTTCAACAGCGGAAGAAAGTAATGCTTTTTACAGAAGAAACTTAGCTGCGGGTCAAAAAGGACTTTCTATAGCTTTTGATTTACCTACGCATCGCGGTTATGATTCTGATCACGAGCGTGTTGTAGGTGACGTTGGAAAAGCGGGGGTTGCAATCGACTCTGTAGAAGATATGAAAGTATTATTCGACCAAATTCCATTAGACGAAATGTCGGTTTCAATGACAATGAATGGAGCGGTTTTACCCATAATGGCTTTTTACATAGTTGCTGCTGAGGAACAAGGCGTTAAACCTGAGTTATTATCGGGAACAATTCAAAATGACATTTTGAAAGAGTTTATGGTGCGTAACACGTATATCTATCCGCCTACTCCTTCTATGAAAATAATTGCTGATATATTTGAATATACTAGCAAGAATATGCCGAAATTTAACTCAATTTCCATCTCTGGATATCACATGCAAGAGGCGGGAGCGACTGCTGATATTGAGTTGGCTTACACTCTAGCTGACGGTCTAGAGTATATAAGAACTGGATTAGCTACTGGGATGAAAATTGACGAGTTTGCACCACGACTATCTTTTTTCTGGGCCATTGGGATGAACCATTTTATGGAAATTGCTAAAATGCGAGCAGGAAGAATGATTTGGGCAAAATTAGTAAAACAATTTGAACCAAAAGATGACAAATCATTAGCTTTAAGAACGCATTGCCAAACATCTGGTTGGAGTTTAACAGAACAAGACCCTTTTAATAATGTGGCGCGTACGTGCATAGAGGCAGCGGCGGCGGCTTTTGGAGGAACGCAATCACTCCACACAAATGCTCTGGATGAAGCCATAGCGCTACCAACAGACTTTTCAGCGAGAATTGCTAGAAATACGCAACTTTATTTACAAGAAGAAACAAAAATAACGAAGACAGTCGATCCGTGGGCTGGAAGTTTTTACGTAGAAAGTTTAACCAATGAGATTGCAGAAAATGCTTGGAAACTTATTGAAGAAGTTGAAGAACTAGGTGGAATGACAAAAGCTATTGAATCTGGTATACCTAAACTTAGAATTGAAGAAGCAGCAGCTAGAAAACAAGCAAGAATCGATAGCGGACAAGATATTATTGTAGGAGTAAACAAGTTCCGGTTAGAAAAAGAAGATCCATTACAAATATTAGACGTGGATAATCAAATGGTTCGAAAGCAACAACTGGAACAACTAGACCAAATAAAAGCAAGCAGAGATTCTGAAAAAGTACAGAATTCCCTAAATAAATTAATTCTTTGTGCTAAAACCGGAGAAGGTAATTTATTAGAAATTGCTGTTGAAGCCGCTAGAGAAAGAACGACATTAGGAGAAATTAGTGATGCCTTAGAAACGGTTTTTGGCAGATATAAAGCACAAATTAAATCTTTTAGCGGAGTGTATAGTAAAGAAATAAAAGACGATAAAAGCTTTGAAAAAGCAAAGCAAATGGCAGATGAATTTGCCAAACAAGAAGGACGCAGACCGCGTATCATGATTGCCAAAATGGGACAAGACGGGCACGACCGCGGAGCAAAAGTAGTTGCTACTGGATATGCCGATGTAGGTTTTGACGTTGATATAGGTCCACTTTTTCAAACGCCGGAGGAAGCTGCTAAACAAGCTATTGAGAATGATGTTCACATTCTAGGCGTTTCCTCATTAGCTGCTGGTCATAAGACTTTAGTTCCGCAAGTGATTGCCGAGCTTAAAAAATATGGAAGAGAAGATATTATGGTTGTTGTAGGAGGCGTTATCCCTGCACAAGATTATCAATTCTTATTTGACGCTGGCGCTGTAGCAGTTTTTGGTCCTGGAACTAAAATTAGTGAAGCTGCTATTAAAATATTAGAAATATTAATGGGCAGTTTTGAGTAAAAAACAAATGAATTAAAAAAATAATTTTACTCTATCAAATTGTAAAAAAAAGAGGCTGTCAAAATTATTGACAGCCTCTTTTTTTTAACTAGCTAGATTTTTTAAATATTCTTTGCTTTTGCATTTATGTCTGCTACTATAAACGAAGTATCGTATCCTCCAAACATTTTCATATAGCTTCTAATTGATGTTCCATAAGCATCAGTAAAGTTGCGTTTTCCCTTGTATCTAAAAAATTTCTTCACTGATCCCGCGCCTCCAAGATGTGCAGCCGCCAGAATACCTGATTCTGTAATTCGAAGGCCATTAATAACTGTACCTTCATATTTTTCAATTTCTTTCTTTAATTCCCATTTGTTCTTTGCTAGAAGCGCTAAAAAAGCATTTTCTTGCAATTCAGGACTATTCAGAAAAGCATTTCGATCATAAATACCAACAGACTTCAAGGTTTCAATACCAAACTGATATTTACCAATATAACCTAAGGAATTAATTTTTTTGTATTTGCTTTCTGATTCTCTGAAGCCAACAGCTTCTCTGAAACCAACGAAGAAATTTCCTGTAAATGGAATACTTAAGTTTGTGTATTCCTCTACTTCTTGAGATGGATATAAGTAGTGTGTACCATCTTCTTCATTGATAAGAAACCAAGGGTTGGTTTCTAAATTAGCAGGTCTAAAACCTGAGCTTAAAAAAACTGTTATTACAGTTAGACTTGAATAAAAATACCATTTCTTTATCATAAATTGTTTTTCTTCAAACGCTGTCCCGTTATGAAATTTCTGCCCGCAAAGATACAACAAAATTATTTATACTGAAAATCAAGTAGTTAAAGTTTTCTAAAAATAGATTAGGTGGTATTTAGCGTATTTTAAGCGCGAGAATTCGACTGTTGGTGCCGGAATTTTTATAGTATTTACAACTGAAAAAACGGTACTTAGAAAAGAAGATTTAGTCTTTATTTTCGATAAATCTACATCAAAACTTAGATAAAACTGTCTGAATCTTTGCTGTTCTGCAGGTGTAGATGAATCTTTGTTTTGAGCGGTTCCGCTGATCATTCCTTCAGCTCCATAACCCACCGCGACGTTGAGCCATTTTGGTATATCCGAACCTTTAAAAAATGAATATAAATTAACTGATAGCCAATATGTTTGTCCGTTGTAATCTTTTAAAATTTGTTCAGCAGTTGAACTTCCTAAGATATTTGGACGATAGTTGGCAAATTTGGTAGTATGAAATGAAAATTTTGGCGTAATACGCTGTTCTTTCCATAGTAATTCTTGAGATATGTATAAAGCTGTTCCTGTTGCATTTGCTATAATATCGCCTGAAGATGCTCCCCATTCAGCAGAGTATCCATCAAAAACCTCAACGGCTGTCAGAAACGCAAAGCCTAAACCTGCACCATATAATAATTGCTTATTTTTGTCAGTACCACTCCAATTTAACATTTCAGCACCAAAACGACCTAAATGGTAGGATGAAAAAACGTGTCCCGCCTTATCCATCTGCAACCAATCAGAATTGTCGTTTATAAAATGAAATTGAGAACGAGGGTAATCAGCGTACCACAGTTGGTTTAAACCAACCAATGTTGCAGTACCTAACGCCGCTTCAGAAATTAAAACTGCATTTTGGCGTCTTAAATTTAAGGAATCAGAAGGAGTAAAGAAGTTTTCAAAATCGCTATTTTGGGAATAACAGATTTGGCACGTGAGACTATAGAAAAATAGAAGAAGAAGAAGTTTAATATTCAAAACTATCTTTTAACTCCTTGACTATTAATCCACTCTGAATATTTTTTAGCATTTTTATTGTGCTCCTCTAAAGTTACAGCAAATTCATGGTAACCAAAACGCTCTACGCTTGCACAAAAATAAATATAGTCGTTTTTTTCAGGATTTAAAACAGCTTCCAGCGCTGTAATATCGGGCATAGCAATAGGTCCTGGTGGCAATCCAGTATTCATGTAAGTATTATAAGGATGACTCGTCGTTAAATCATTGTAAAAAACTCTTTTAATAACTTGTTCGAAATCATTTGACTTCTTTTTCATTGCAAAAATTACTGTTGGATCAGCTTGAAGTGGCATTCCTGCTCGCAAACGATTCAAGTATACGCCAGCAATTCTAGGCCTTTCATCTTTCTTAACTGATTCTTTATGAACAATAGAAGCTAATGTAGTGGCCTCTACTGGAGTTAAACCTTGCTTCTCTGCCTTAGCGATTCTTTCTTTAGTCCAGAAATTGCGATATTCCTTAATCATTTTATCTCGGAATTTAACAGCTGTGGTGTTCCAATAAATTTCATAGGTATTAGGAATAAACATAGCAATTACATTGTCTTCATTAAACCCGTTTTCCTTTAAAAAAATAGAATCTTTGAATGATTTGAGCAATGAAACACTATCTGCCTCTATTTGCGATCCTACTCGTCCTGCTAAATCCTCAACACGTTCTTGATTATTAAAGGCTAATTTCACCGCAGAATTTAATCGCATTGTTTTAACTAAAGCATAACTGTTCATTCCTTTAGTCAATAAAAAACGACCTGGAATAACATTATCGTCATAACCTCTTTTATTTGCAACAAGATCAAAGCGATCCATTTTCTCTACATAAGGAGCAAGAATTTTTTGCACATCTTCATATTTTGAATCTGTTGGCACATAAACGTAAACTTCTTTATCTTCAAATTTAGTGTTAGCAGAAAAAATTTGATTTAAAAGGACGAATCCATAAATCATTAATAACGTTATCAATACAACAGCCGCTATTGTTATAATTTTTTTTAAGCTCATAAGTGATTTATTTTTTTAGTGGAATCAACTACTTGATTCGCTACATTTTCTTTTTTAATAATAAAGTGATGATAAAGAAACTGCAAAATTTAGAAATTAGTATTTATTAATTGAAAAATAGCTTCGTCTTTATATTTACCCTTCACTAAAGTCCAATCTTTTTTAACTCCAATCTTTTCGAAACCAAATTTAGTAAAAAGCGCTATACTTGCTACATTGTCAGTGCCAATATTTGCATATAATTGATGTAAATTTAAATTATCAAAAGCATACTCAATTAATAACTCTATAGCTTCTGATCCAATATTTTGATTTCTATTTTCATTCCCTTGAATCACGATCCCGACTCCTGCTCTATTGTTCTTTGGGTCAAAATCAAATAAATCAACTAAACCTAATGCTGGAAAGTCTTCATCTTGACAAATTGCTAATCGAAGTTGCTTAGCTTCATAAATGTCTTGATGTGCATTTTCTAAATATTGCTTAACTAAAAAACGACTATATGGAGTATTCGTATTGCTAACTTCCCAAATAGTTTGGTCATTTTCTATCGCGTAAATAAACTCAAGATCATTAGGCTCTAGCGCTCGAATGTATATGGTACTACCTTTAATTGTCTTCATTTACAACAAACATTTTAATTAAATCTCAATAGTTCCTTGATACACAAATTCAGCTGGACCTTTTAAAGTGACTGCAGTGAATAAAGAATTATCTTTATTAAAAGAAACTTCTAATTTTCCACCTTCAACGTTCAAGTGAACAACTGACTCGTTTGTTTTTCCTAAAAAATTCATAGCGATTGCAACTGCCGTCGCTCCCGTTCCGCAAGAAAGTGTTTCGTCCTCCACTCCTCTTTCATACGTACGTAACGAAAAAGTCCTATGATCTATTTGTTTTACAAAATTTACATTAGAACCTTCTTTTCCATACAAATCGCTGTATCTTATTTGGGCTCCGCTACTTTTAACATCGTACTTGTCTAAATCATCAACTAGTTTGACGTGATGTGGAGATCCTGTATTCATGTAAACATAATCTGAATTGACTTTTACTTCATCAACATCAATCATTTGCAGCGCCACTAAACCTTCAGAATCAATACTTGCATGATGTAAACCATCTGTTGCTATGAAAGTAGTTTTGTTATCTATTACCTTTAATTTTTTGGCGAAAGCCACTAAACACCTTCCACCGTTTCCACACATCGAACTTTGATTACCATCAGAATTATAGTAAACCATTTTGAAATCAGTTTCCGCATCGTTTTCCAATAAAATTAGACCGTCACCACCAATGCCAAAACGTCTATCGCATAATTTTTCAATTAGTTTGATGTTGCTTTTTGGAAAAAACTCTCCGCGATTATCAACCATTACAAAATCGTTGCCCGTTCCTTGGTATTTAAAAAATTCTAATTGCATTATAAGATATTTTAAGATTAACAAAAGTACGAACTATTAATGAAATGTTAATCATTGTTAAAGAGCGTTAAACAGTATTTTATGGAATGATTTTAGCTTTAAATTTGTATATAAAATATTTTAAAACGAATTTAATATGAAAAAAATTTCTACACTTTTATTGGTTTCGTTGCTAAGTGGAGTTGTCACACTAGGCGCATACAAAGTATTATTTGACACAAATGGCTATTTCTCAAATGAGAGAAATTCAGGAATAACTGTAGCATCAAATTCCTATGGTAAAAGAGTAGGATTGTCATCAGAAGTTCTAGACTTTACAGATGCTGCCGAAAAAACAATTCATAATGTAGTTCACGTAAAAAATGTTTCGAGAAGGACAGTTAGCAATCCTATTCTTGAATATTTTTATGGTTATAAAGGAGGACAAACACAAGAGCAAGTTGGAACCGGATCTGGTGTGATTATATCAGAAGATGGTTATATTGTAACGAATAATCACGTTGTAAAAGGAGCATCTGAAATTGAAATTACCTTGAATAATAAAAAGACATACACTGCAAAACTTATAGGAACCGACTCAAAGATGGATATTGCATTACTTAAAATTGATGCAAAAGAAAAATTGTCTTATACTGTTTTTGCTAACTCTGACTCAGTGAAAGTGGGCGAATGGGTTTTAGCTGTTGGAAATCCTTATAATTTAACCTCAACAGTGACCGCTGGGATTGTTTCGGCAAAAGCTAGAGATCTAGATACTAGTGGAATTCAATCTTTTATACAAACGGATGCGGCAGTAAATCCAGGTAACAGCGGTGGTGCATTAGTAAACACGCGAGGGGAATTGATAGGAATTAATACTATGATTTCTTCTATGACTGGTTCGTATGTAGGGTACTCCTTTGCTGTACCTTCTAATATAGCAAGAAAGATAATTGAAGATTTAATGGAATTTGGTAACGTACAAAGAGGAATTTTAGGAGTAGAAGGTGGTGAACTTAATGGAATCGCCTCCAAGGAATTAGGAATTGCGCAAACTGAAGGATTTTACATCAATAAGGTTACTCAAAATTCTGGTGCAGAAAAGTCAGGATTATCTAAAGGAGATATTATTATAAAATTAGATGAACAAAAAATTGCAACTTTTGCCGATCTGTCTGGTTATATCAATACTAAGCGACCAAATGACAAAATACAAGTTACTTATATCAGAGACGGAAATACTAAAATTGTTCCTGTAACACTCAGTAAGAACGAGTTTTTTAGTACCGAATTTAAAGGGATAGAATTAGAAAACATCGATGCTGCTGACAAGAAGAAATTTAAAATTGATTACGGTGTGAAGATTAAATCAATCACAAGTGAAAATTTAAAACAGTATGATTCTGAACTAAGAGGCAATATCATTCTAAGTATAGATAATGTTAAAGCAACCAATATTGAAATGGTATCTAAACTTTTAAACAAAAAAGGAGAGAATCAAACAGTACGTATTGAAATGATTAATAAAAACGGTGAAATAATTAGGGTAATACTCTAATCAAAAATATTAGAAAATATAAAGTGATATCAACAAAGCCATCTTGTGACAAGGGTGGCTTTGTTTGTTTTACAAGTTTGATAAAAAATAAAATTTTTCAATAGATGAACTTAAAAAATTTATGATAAAAAAATTTTTACAATTAATTGTAGTGAAAAATTTTAAATATTAAATAGACTATTTAAATTAATTAAAGTGTTTTATGTCCAGTAAAGATTATTTCATAAAATTTTCCGCCTGTAATTCACGTAAAAAGCTTTCAATTCAATACCAGTATTAGGATTCACTGATAATTTGCAAAAACTAAAATCAAATCAAAAAAACACTACTGTTATTTTTTTAGAAATAATTTAGAAAATAGCTTACGAAATCGATTGAAATAGGTACTTTTGCACCAAATTTTAAAAAATACACTAACTTATTTTCATTAAATTTTCAACATGGCAACTACAACTTTATACGAAAAAGAAGTATCTTTTCAAGCCGACAGGCGACGTGCAGGAGTAAAACTGATTAAAATTATCAGTGATTTATGGTATGATAAATCCATCGAAATGGTTTTATTCCGCAATCAATTAATAGATCGTAATGTTAGCGATATTATCAATTTGCATTGTTACGCTGCTGAATTTGTAGGTAAACCTATTTCTATTTTTGATTCTGTTAAAATTGCAAAAGCGATATTAGAATTAGACCTTCCGCCAGCAAAATTAGATATTGGAAAATTAGCTTATGAATTCGCTTTAGAAGAAGATAAATATCCAGATGCTAAATACTTTGTTATTGATAAATTAAAAAACGCAAAGAATTCAGAGGAAATTCGTCCTAAAGATGTTGTGTTATATGGTTTCGGTAGAATTGGTCGTTTACTTGCTAGAGAATTAATGTCTAAAACCGGTAAAGGAAGTCAATTGCGTTTAAGAGCGATTGTTACTCGCGATAAAAACGATGCTACTACTCTTGAAAAAAGAGCTTCTTTATTAAGATATGATTCTATTCATGGTGATTTTGAAGGATCAGTGACTGCTGATACTGTTAATAACGCTTTAATTATCAACGGAACAACTGTGCATATCATTACAGCAAATTCTCCAGAAGAAATTGACTATACTTTATACGGTATAGACAATGCTTTAGTCATTGATAATACAGGTGCATTCACTACTCATGAAGCTTTAAGCAGACATCTAGTTTCAAAAGGAGCTGATAAAGTTTTACTAACTGCGCCAGGAAAAGGAGTTCCAAATATTGTTCACGGTGTAAACCAAAACGAATACAATCCAGATGAGATTGATATTTTCTCGGCTGCATCTTGTACTACGAATGCAATTACGCCTATTTTAAAAGCTGTTGAAGACACTTTAGGTGTTGTTAAAGGACATTTAGAAACGATTCATGCTTATACAAATGATCAGAATCTAGTTGATAACATGCACAAAAAGTACCGTCGCGGAAGAGCAGCGGCTTTAAACATGGTAATTACTGAAACAGGTGCTGGTAGCGCTGTCGCTAAAGCATTGCCTTCACTAGAAGGAAAGTTGACTTCGAATGCAATTCGCGTGCCGGTTCCAAATGGTTCACTAGTAGTTTTGAATCTTGAAGTTTCGAAAACTACTTCAGTTGAAGAAATAAACACAATTATGAAAAAGTACGCCTTAGAAGGTGAACTTGTAGAGCAAATAAAATACTCTATGAATAATGAGTTAGTATCTTCAGATATTGTAGGTACTCCTCAACCAGCTATTTACGATAGCAACGCAACTATTGTATCAAAAGATGGTAAAAACATAGTTCTTTATATCTGGTATGACAACGAATATGGCTACAGTCATCAAGTAATTAGATTAGCAAAATATATTGCTAAAGTAAGACGTTTTACGTACTACTAGTCTATAACTTACAGGTTGTTAATTGCTTGTTATCTTTTTTTAGTAATTAGTTTTTAGTCGGTAATTTTTAAAACTTAATAACTGCAGTCCAACCTGAATTTAAATATAAAATCCGTCTCGTTTAATAACGGGACGGATTTTTTAGTTAATTTATGTCTAGTCCTAAAAAAACGATACAGGATTAATAAAATAAATATACAAATTATTAAACAGTAGTGAGCAAAAGTTTACTACTGTTTTTTGTTTTATACGTTCTCATTTTAATTTGATTTTGCACATGCATTTGATTAGGCGTAAGCATAAAATTAGAATAATGGGGTCTTTTATTGTTGTAAATTTCAACAACTTCTTTTATTATTTGTTTCATTATAGGCAAGCTTTGGTTGTGTTTATCAATATTAAATTCTTCCTTTAAAATTCCATTTATTCTTTCTGCCACAGCATTTTCGTAAGGATCTGAATTTTGTGTCATACTACATTTTATTTTACTTTTGTTGAGTAATTTTTGATATTCAATAGCGCAATATTGTAAACCTCTATCTGAATGATGTATTAATGATAAATCCTTGTCTTTTCTGTGCTTTACTGCATTTTCTAAAGCAATCAAAGTGCTTTTTGTGTTCATATTATCAGCCACATTAAAGCCCATTATTTTTTTTGAATACGCATCAGTTACTAGGCTTAAATAATATGGATTGTCTCTTTTTCCAATATATGTGATGTCCGATACCCAGACTTGTTCTGGCCGCTGTATTTGTAAATCTAGAATTT